>NZ_JBQCVS010000008.1:50288-112404 GCF_051958155.1 Neisseria sp. P0014.S009
TGTATGAACAAGGGCAAGGCGTCCGTCAAGACTATGCACAGGCAGTGCAGTGGTATCGTAGGGCTGCAGAACAAGGGTATGCTGGTGCCCAAGTTAATTTGGGCCTGATGTATGAACAAGGGCAAGGCGTCCGTCAAGACTATGCACAGGCAGTGCAGTGGTATCGTAGGGCTGCAGAACAAGGGAATGCCGATGCCCAAGTTAATTTGGGTCTGATGTATGCCAACGGGCAAGGAGTCCGTCAAGACTATACACAGGCGGTGCAGTGGTGTCGTAGGGCTGCAGAACAAGGGCATGCTGGTGCCCAATTCAATTTGGGTGTGATGTATGCCGAAGGACGCGGTGTGCGCCAAGACCTTGCGCTCGCTCAAGAATGGTTTGGTAAGGCTTGTCAAAACGGAGACCAAGACGGCTGCGACATTTACCAACGCCTGAAGGCAGGTTATTGAACAGCCCGCGATGCCGTCTGAAAGCGGCTTGAGCAGGAGCGGACATCTTCCTGCTCAATATGATTTGTTTTAGGACAAAACCAAAATGACTTTTCAAAATAAAAAAATCCTCGTCGCCGGACTTGGCGGCACGGGTATTTCCATGATTGCCTATCTGCGCAAAAACGGTGCGGAGGTGGCTGCGTATGATGCGGATCTGAAAGCCGAGCGCGTGTCGCAAATTGGTAAGATGTTTGATGGGCTGGTGTTTTACACAGGCCGTCTGAAAGATGCGCTGGACAACGGTTTCGATATTCTGGCGCTCAGTCCCGGCATCAGCGAGCGGCAGCCGGATATCGAGGCGTTCAAACAAAACGGCGGGCGCGTGTTGGGTGATATCGAATTGCTGGCGGACATTGTGAACCGCCGCGGCGACAAGGTGATTGCGATTACGGGCAGCAACGGCAAAACCACGGTAACGAGCCTGGTCGGCTATCTCTGCATCAAGTGCGGGCTGGATACCGTTATCGCGGGCAATATCGGCACGCCGGTTTTGGAGGCGGAATTGCAGCGTGAAGGCAAAAAGGCGGACGTGTGGGTGTTGGAGCTTTCTAGCTTCCAACTGGAAAACACTGAAAGCCTGCGCCCGACTGCGGCGACAGTGCTGAACATTTCCGAAGACCATCTCGACCGCTACGACGACTTGCTTGACTATGCGCATACCAAGGATAAGATTTTCCGTGGCGATGGCGTGCAGGTTTTGAATTCAGACGACGTGTTCTGCCGCGCCATGAAGCGTGCCGGGCGCGAGGTGAAATGGTTTTCGTTGGAACACGAAGCCAATTTTTGGTTGGAACGCGAGACAGGCCATTTGAAACAAGGCAATGAAGATTTGATTGCCACGCAAGACATTCCGCTGCAAGGCTTGCATAACGCCGCCAACGTCATGGCTGCCGTGGCTTTGTGTGAGGCCATCGGTTTGCCGCGCGAAGCATTGCTCGAACACGTCAAAACCTTCCAAGGCCTGCCGCACCGCGTGGAAAAAATCGGCGAGAAAAACGGCGTGGTGTTTATCGACGACAGCAAAGGCACGAATGTCGGCGCAACTGCCGCCGCGATTGCTGGTTTGCAAAATCCGCTCTTCGTGATTTTGGGCGGCATGGGCAAAGGACAGAACTTCACGCCCCTGCGCGACGCACTTGTCGGCAAGGCAAAAGGTGTGTTCTTGATTGGTGTCGATGCGCCGCAAATCCGCCGCGATTTGGACGGCTGCGGTTTGAATATGACCGACTGCGCCACTTTGGAAGAAGCGGTTCAGACGGCATACGCCCAAGCCGGAGCGGGCGATATTGTGTTGCTCAGCCCTGCTTGTGCGAGCTTTGATATGTTCAAAGGCTATGCGCACCGTTCGGAAGTGTTTGTCGAGGCGTTCAAAGCTTTGTAAGGCCGTCTGAAAGATGAAAAGAGGGTTGAAAATCGGCTCGGCGGCAGTCTTGCTTCTGGCTGTCGCCGCTTCGGTGTTTTGGTTTGTCGCACCGATTCGTTCCACGACAACCGGTACTATGCCAAGCGAAGCGCCGTTGCCTGAAGATGCGGTTATCGACAGATTGGTAGTGCATAAAAGTAAGCGCACCATGTCGGCCTACTCGCAAGGCAGGCTGCTGAAAATCTATCCCATTTCGTTGGGCAAGCAACCGGTCGGGCATAAACAGTTTGAAGGCGACGGCAAAACGCCCGAAGGAAAATACCGCATCAATGAGCGCAATCCCAACAGCGGATACCACAAAAACCTCGGCGTTTCCTATCCCAACGAAGCCGATAAAACCTACGCAGCGGCACAAGGCAAAAGCCCGGGCGGGTTGATTAAAATCCACGGCATGAAAAACGGCTGGGGTTTTATCGGCAAAAAACACCTGCAAAAAGACTGGACCAACGGCTGCATTGCGGTAACGGACGAGGAAGTCGACGAACTCTACCGCAGTGTGAAACACAATGCGGAAATTGAGATTCTGCCGTAGGTTTTATGTCTGTTGAAGTGATGGGGCAGGTTGGAACGGGTAGTCGATTGCTTGTCAGGCCGTCTGAAAAGCTCGGTAGGGCAGGGGACTTGATACTGAGATTTTTATCTAAAATAAGCCGCCAATCCTTCCTAAGGATAGGTCAACACGTTTTCTCTTTTCTAACCGTAGATTCTGAATTGTTGGTTTGGAAATAAACCTTTAAAATAACGTTAATTCATTTTTTCAGACGGCCTCTTGCCCATTAGCAGGCCGTCTGAATATTTTATTCAAGCCGTTACGGATGTTTTCATGATTAGTCTTTCCAAAATGCTTGACCGGCCGATTGCGCGCGATGGTCGGAAGTTTGATGTTTCTCTCTTGTGGATGGTCGTCTTAATGACGGTCTTCAGCCTAGTAATGATTTATTCAGCTTCTATTGTGTATGCGGCATCGGAAGGGGACAGCCAGTTTTCTTTTGTGTCTAAGCAGGCAATGTTTATCCTGTTTACGGTGGCCATATGCTTGCCGCTTTTCCTGCTGAAGATGAGCTTCTGGCGGCGGATTGTTCCGTTTTATTTTGCTGTTTCGTGCTTGCTGTTGGCGGTGGTGCTGGTTGTCGGCCGTGAGATTAACGGCGCGACGCGCTGGATTCATATCGGACCGCTCAACCTGCAACCGACTGAATTTTTCAAATTGGCGACGGTCTTGTATTTGTCCAGCCTGTTTACGCGCCGTGAAGAAATGTTGCGTGGCTTGGATTCTTTAGGCTGGTCATCCCTATTTTCGGGTATCGGTGATTTGCTGTCCTGCCCGTTTAAGGCGGAGGCCAGGGTGCGGGTCAAGGAACGCGCCATCAAGTTCAAAACTCTGTTGTGGCCGATTGTGTCGATTGCCATCAGCTTGATTTTAATTATGTTGCAACCGGATTTTGGTTCGTTTGTCGTGATTGTCGTGATTACTATGGGCATGCTGTTTCTGGCAGGCTTCCCGTGGAAATATTTCGCCGTGCTGGTGTTGACGGTATTGAGCGGAATGGGGTTGCTGATTTGGGCTGCACCTTACCGTATGGCGCGTGTGGCGGCATTTTTGAACCCATGGAGCGATCCTTTGGGCAAGGGTTATCAGTTGACGCAGTCTTTGATGGCTATTGTGCGCGGCGGCTGGTTTGGCGAGGGTTTGGGTGCGAGCCTGGGTAAACGCTTTTACCTGCCCGAGCCGCATACGGACTTTATTTTTGCCGTTATCGGTGAAGAATTTGGCTTTTTAGGAATGCTGGTTTTGGTGTTCTGCTACGGCTGGCTGGTATGGCGCGCGTTTTCCATCGGCAAGCAGGCGCGTGATTCGGGCTTGATGTTCAGCGCGTACATCGCCAACGGCATCGGCATTTGGATTGGTATTCAAAGTTTCTTCAATATCGGTGTAAACATCGGTATCCTGCCCACTAAAGGCCTGACTTTGCCGTTTATGTCTTACGGCGGTTCGGCTGTCTTTATCATGCTGGTGTGCATTACTTTGTTATTGCGCATTGATTATGAAAACCGCCAAAAAATGCGCGGTTATTCGGTGGAGTAAAACCATGAGCGGTAAAACTTTTATGCTGATGGCCGGCGGTACGGGCGGTCATATTTTCCCTGCATTGGCGGTTGCCGAGTCGCTGCAAAAGCGCGGCCATCATGTGATTTGGCTGGGCAGTCAGGATTCGATGGAAGAGCGCATTGTGCCGCAATACGGCATACGCTTGGAAACGCTGGCGATTAAAGGCATCCGCGGCAACGGCATCAAGCGCAAGCTGATGTTGCCGTTTACACTGTATAAAACCGTCCGTGCGGCTCAGCAGATTATTAAGAAACACCGTGTCGAGTGTGTTATCGGTTTTGGCGGTTTCGTTACTTTCCCCGGCGGCTTAGCGGCAAAAATTTCCGGTGTGCCGATTGTGATTCACGAGCAAAACGCCGTAGCCGGTTTGTCCAACCGCCAATTGTCGCGTTGGGCAAAACGTGTCTTGTACGCTTTCCCCAAAGCCTTTCAACATGAAGGCGGCTTGGTGGGTAATCCTGTCCGTGCCGATATTGCGGCATTGCCTGTTCCCGAAGAACGCTTTGAAAACCGTCAAGGCCGTCTGAAAGTTTTGGTGGTGGGCGGCAGTTTGGGTGCGGATGTGTTGAACAAAACCGTTCCGCAAGCTTTGGCATTGTTGCCTGAAGCGGCTCGTCCGCAAATGTATCATCAATCCGGCCGCAATAAATTGGGCAACCTGCAGGCGGATTACGATGCGTTGGGTGTGCAAGCCGAGTGCGTCGAATTTATTACCGATATGGTATCCGCTTACCGTGATGCCGATTTGGTGATTTGCCGTGCCGGTGCGCTGACGATTGCCGAGCTGACGGCTGCCGGTTTGGGTGCATTGCTGGTGCCGTATCCGCACGCAGTGGACGACCATCAAACAGCCAATGCGCGCTTTATGGTGCAGGCTGAAGCTGGTTTGCTGCTGCCGCAAACTCAACTGACGGCAGAAAAACTGGCCGAAATCCTCGGCGGATTAAACCGTGAAAAATGCCTGAAATGGGCGAAAAATGCCCGTACCTTGGCGTTGCCGCACAGTGCGGACGATGTGGCGGAAATTGCCATCTCTTGTACCGAATAAGCAGGCAGACTTCGATTCAAGGCCGTCTGAAAAGTTGATTAACGGCGTTTCAGACGGCCTTTATTGCTTTTGTTAAAATTCCTTTACAATAAAAGCATAGCGCAGAAGCGGATAGCCCTTTAAAATAACGCCTTTACGCACTAAAAACCAACCGGAACGCAACGTTATGATGAAAAATCGAGTGACCAACATCCATTTTGTCGGAATCGGCGGCGTCGGCATGAGCGGTATTGCCGAAGTTTTACACAATTTGGGCTTTAAAGTTTCCGGTTCGGATCAGGCGCGTAATGCCGTTACTGAGCATTTGAGCGCTCTCGGCATCCAAGTTTACCCAGGTCATACTGCCGAACACGTCAATGGCGCCGACGTGGTTGTTACCTCTACTGCCGTTAAAAAAGACAATCCTGAAGTTGTTGCCGCGTTGGAACAGCAGATTCCCGTCATTCCGCGCGCGTTGATGTTGGCAGAATTGATGCGCTTCCGCGATGGTATCGCCATTGCCGGTACGCACGGCAAAACCACAACCACCAGCCTGACCGCTTCTATTCTCGGCGCGGCAGGTCTTGACCCGACTTTCGTTATCGGCGGCAAACTCAACGCCGCAGGGACCAACGCCCGTTTGGGTAAAGGCGAATACATCGTCGCAGAAGCCGACGAATCCGATGCTTCTTTTCTGTATCTGACGCCGATTATGTCCGTCGTGACCAATATCGATGAAGACCATATGGACACTTACGGCCACAGCGTTGAGAAGTTGCATCAGGCGTTTGTGGATTTCATCCACCGTATGCCGTTTTACGGCAAAGCCTTTTTGTGTATCGACAGCGAACACGTCCGCGCGATTTTGCCCAAAGTGAGCAAGCCTTACGCCACTTACGGCTTGGATGATACTGCCGATATCTACGCGACCGATATTGAAAACGTTGGCGCGCAAATGAAATTTACCGTTCATGTTCAAATGAAAGGACATGAGCAAGAACCGTTTGAAGTTGTTTTGAATATGCCCGGTCGCCACAACGTCCTCAATGCGTTGGCGGCTATCGGCGTTGCGCTGGAAGTTGGCGCATCGGTTGAAGCCATTCAAAAAGGTTTGCTCGGCTTTGAAGGTGTCGGCCGCCGTTTCCAAAAATATGGCGACATCAAATTGCCAAACGGCGGAACCGCGCTGCTGGTGGACGATTATGGCCACCATCCTGTCGAAATGGCGGCAACTCTGGCCGCCGCACGCGGCGCATATCCTGAAAAACGCTTGGTCTTGGCTTTCCAACCGCACCGCTATACCCGTACACGCGATTTGTTTGAAGACTTTACCAAAGTCCTCAATACCGTTGATGCTTTGGTGTTGACCGAAGTTTATGCAGCAGGCGAAGAGCCGATTGCCGCGGCCGACTCCCGCGCCTTAGCGCGCGCCATACGCGTATTGGGCAAACTTGAGCCGATTTACTGCGAAAACGTTGCCGACCTGCCGCAAATGCTGCTGAACGTTTTGCAAGACGGCGATGTTGTGTTGAATATGGGTGCCGGCAGCATCAACCGCGTTCCGTCTGCATTGGTGGAATTGTCGAAACAATCATAATAAACAGGCATATTTGCCTTTGAGGACACATAGGTCGTCTGAACAATATTTCAGACGGCCTGTATCAGTATTTAAGAAAGTAGAAATTATGCAGAATTTTGGCAAAGTGGCCGTGTTGATGGGTGGCTTCTCCAGCGAGCGTGAAGTTTCGCTGGACAGCGGTGCTGCTATTTTGGCTGCCTTGAAAAGCAAAGGTATCGATGCTCATGCGTTCGATCCCAAAGAAACCCCGTTGTCTGAATTGAAAACCCAAGGGTTCCAGACGGCCTTCAATATTTTGCACGGCACTTTCGGCGAAGACGGCGCGATTCAAGGCGCGTTGGAACTGATGGGTATTCCTTATACCGGCAGCGGGGTGGCAGCTTCAGCGCTGGGTATGGACAAATACCGCTGCAAACTGATTTGGCAGGCTGTGGGCTTGCCTGTTCCTGAGTTTGCCGTATTGCATGACGACAGCGACTTTGATGCCGTTGAAGAAAAATTGGGCCTGCCGATGTTTGTGAAACCCGCCGCGGAAGGCAGCAGCGTCGGTGTGGTAAAAGTCAAAGAAAAAGGCCGTCTGAAAAGCGTTTACGAAGAATTGAAACATTTGCAGGGCGAAATTATTGCCGAACGCTTTATCGGCGGCGGCGAGTATTCTTGCCCGGTATTGAACGGCAAAGGCCTGCCGAGCATTCATATTATTCCGGCTACCGAGTTTTACGATTACGAAGCCAAATACAACCGCGACGATACAGTTTATCAATGCCCGTCGGAAGATTTGAGCGAGGCGGAGGAAAACCTGATGCGCGAACTGGCCGTGCGTGGCGCTCAGGCGATTGGTGCGGACGGCTGTTCGCGCGTGGACTTCCTGAAAGATACGGACGGTAAGCTGTATCTTTTGGAAATCAATACCTTGCCCGGTATGACCAGCCACAGTTTGGTGCCAAAATCTGCAGCCCATACCGGCGTAGATTTTGCTGATTTATGTATTGAGATTTTGAAGACCGCTCATGTGGGATGATGCAGGCGCACTGGGTCGGCTGACCCGCCGGCTATTGTTGCTGATGGCCTTTCTGCTGATAGGTTCTGGCATAGCTTGGCTTTACAATTCCAAATATTTCCCTGTGAAACAGATTGCCATTCAGGGTAAGCTGAAATATGCTTCCGGCAAAGAATTGCAAACCGTTGCACGAGAGCATATCAGGGGTAATATGTTCCGCGCCGATATTGATTCGGCGCAGGCCGCTTTTCAGGAATTGCCTTGGATTGACTCGGCAATGGTACGCCGCCGTTTTCCGGAAACCGTGGAAATTATCCTGACCGAGCGTGTGCCGGTTGCACACTGGCGCGCTGGCGGCTTGGTGGACAGTAAGGGCAATGTGTTTGTCGCAAGCCTGAAACAGGACCTGCCTATATTTGAAGGGCAGCAGGGGACAGGCAAAGACATGGTCAAACATTATGCGGACTTTTCCGGTATTTTGAGTCCGTTGAAACTGACCATCAAAGAATTGATCTACACGCCGCGATCGGCATGGTTGCTTGTATTGAACAACGGCATTAGCGTGCGCTTGGGGCGTGAAAACGAAATCAAACGTTTGCAGCAGTTTGCCCAGATTTGGCCGTCGCTGCTGCGTAAAAAACAAAGTCGTATCGAGTATGTCGATATGCGTTATAAGGATGGTTTTTCAGTCCGTTACAGGCCGTCTGAAAACCCTTCCGACAGTGAATAGCCGATTAGACGTGAAGCAATCTTGTTTCAAAAATAATCAAACCGTCAGTCAGACAACATAGCGAACGAGCAATTATGGAACAACAACAAAATAAATATATCAGTGCCTTAGACATTGGTACGTCCAAGGTCATCGCCTTAATCGGCGAGATTCGGGAAGATAATGAAATCCACATTGTCGGCTTGGGCCAAAGCCCTTCACGCGGCCTGCGTGCAGGTATGGTGACCAATATCGACGCTACCGCGCAAGCCATTCGTCAGGCGGTAGAAGATGCCGAGTTGATGGCAGATACCAAAATTTCCCACGTTGTTACCGGTATTGCCGGTAACCATATCCGCAGCCTGAATTCACAAGGCGTGGTCAAAATTAAAGATGGTGAAGTATCGCAAGCCGATATCGATCGTGCCATCGAAACTGCCAAAGCCATCAATATTCCGCCTGATCACAACATCTTGCATACTGTGGTTCAAGAGTACATCATCGACAACCAACCCGGTGTGAAAGAGCCTATCGGCATGAGCGGCGTGCGTTTGGATACACGTGTACACATCATCACCGGTGCGAACACTGCTTTGCAAAATATCCAAAAATGTATCCAACGTTGCGGTCTGCAAATGGATCAAATCATGCTTCAGCCTTTGGCAAGCGGTCACGCCGTTTTGACTGAAGACGAAAAAGATTTGGGCGTGTGCGTCATCGATATCGGTGGCGGTACAACCGACATCGCGGTTTATACTAATGGTGCAATCCGCCATACTGCGGTTATTCCCGTTGCCGGCGATTTGATTACCAAAGACTTGGCACAAGCTTTGCGTACGCCGCACAGTGCAGCCGAGTACATCAAAATCCATTACGGCGCTGCGATTCCGACTATGGACGGCTTGGATGAAATGATTGAAGTTCCTAGCGTAGGCGACCGTCAATCACGTCAAATTTCGCGCCGTGTATTGGCTGAAATCATCGGCCCGCGTGTAGAAGAAATTTTGGAATTGACGCTGAACGAATTGCGCCGCTCTGGTTTCCCTGAAGAAGTGCTGACTTCAGGTATCGTTTTGACCGGTGGTGCTTCTATGTTGACCGGTATTGTTGAGTTGGCGGAAGAAGTCTTCAACCTGCCGGCGCGTATCGGTGTTCCACAAGAAATGGGCGGCGTATCCGAGCGTATCCGCAATCCACGCTATTCAACAGCGATTGGCCTGCTTCAGACGGCCTATGCTGCCGAAGAGGGTGAGCAAACCAGCCGAACCGGTGCGATTGCCCTGAATGATTCAGGCAAAAAAATGGGTCTGTGGGAAAAAATCCAAAGATTCTTCAGAGATAATTTCTGATAAAAGCGTTCAGGACAGGCGGTGTAAAATCTGTTTGTCCTGAATATTTAAGTGGGATTAAACGGTTTTAAATAATTGCCAAGTGGATAATTTAAAACTTGTATATTTTCTGTTAAAAAATGTAGTAAAAATATAACGCCGACAGCCGAATGGTAAGAAGATTTTTGCCAGTATCTGGATACTTCTTATATAATACGGATAATGAGTTATTTTTGAACCGTCCTTATAAAGCGGGGCGCGGAGGATTATTGAATGGAATTTGTTTACGACGTAGCAGAATCAGCAACGAGCCCTGCTGTTATTAAAGTTATCGGTTTGGGTGGCGGCGGCTGTAATGCCATCAACAACATGGTTGCCAACACTATTCATGGTGTTGAGTTCATCAGTGCCAATACCGATGCGCAATCATTGGCTAAAAACAATGCGGCTAAACGCATTCAATTGGGTACAAACCTGACTCGCGGTTTAGGTGCCGGTGCAAATCCTGAAATTGGCCGCGCCGCCGCTCAGGAAGATCGCGAAGCCATCGAAGATGCCATCCGTGGTGCAAACATGCTGTTCATCACTACCGGCATGGGTGGCGGTACAGGTACCGGCTCTGCTCCTGTTGTGGCTGAAATCGCTAAAGAAATGGGTATCCTGACCGTTGCGGTTGTAACCCGTCCGTTTGCTTACGAAGGCAAACGCGTACACATCGCTCAAGCAGGTTTGGATCAACTCAAAGAGCGCGTCGATTCCCTGATTATTATCCCGAACGACAAATTGATGACTGCCTTGGGCGAAGACGTGACCATGCGTGAAGCCTTCCGCGCGGCCGACAATGTGCTGCGTGATGCGGTTGCCGGTATTTCCGAAGTGGTGACTTGCCCTAGCGACATGATCAACTTGGACTTCGCCGACGTGAAAACCGTGATGAGCAATCGTGGTATCGCCATGATGGGTTCAGGTTTCGCACAAGGTATCGACCGTGCCCGTTTGGCTACCGATCAAGCTATCTCCAGCCCGCTCTTGGATAACGTTACTTTGGATGGCGCACGCGGTGTATTGGTAAACATTACAACTGCTCCTGGTTGCCTGAAAATGTCTGAGTTCAACGAGATTATGCGTATCGTCAACCAAAATGCACACCCTGAAGTGGAATGCAAATTTGGTGCTGCCGAAGATGAGAGCATGAGCGAAGATGCTATCCGTATTACCATCATTGCTACCGGCTTGAAAGAAAACGGTACTGACAACCAACTGCGTGCTGCTGCCCGTACCCAACAATTGGTACGCGGTGCGGAAGAAGCGCCTCAAGCTCAAAGCCAAAGCAGTGCTGAAAGCTTGGTTCGTACCAACCGCAATATCCGTTCTATGAATCTGACTGCGGCTGATTTCAGCAACCAGTCTGTACTGGATGACTTTGAAATTCCTGCTATCTTGCGCCGTCAGCAACATACTTCTGAGAAATAATCAGGATCATGTATGAAAAGACCTGCCTTAAAGGTGGGTCTTTTTTATTAGCAGAATAAACTTAAGGCCGTCTGAAAGTTTTCAGACGGCCTTAAGTTTTCAAATAAAGCAAATAACAAACTTACCCTTTATTTAGGATTTGCTTGTTTTCGCCCTCGCGACGTAACTCTTTGGGCAAGACAAATACAATGCTTTCTTCTGCGCCTTCTCCTTCGCGTATGGTCTCATGTCCCCAATCTTGAATGGTTTGTAAGACTTCTCGAACTAAGACTTCGGGCGCAGATGCACCGGCAGTTACACCGACCTTGGTTTTGTTTTCAAACCATTCTTTTTTCAGATAGGAAGCATTATCGACCATATAAGCATCAACTCCGCGCAATGCGGCTACTTCACGCAAGCGGTTGCTGTTGGAAGAGTTGGGCGAGCCGACAACAATTACGAGATCGCATTCTTCGGCCAATTCTTTAACAGCGGTTTGGCGGTTGGTTGTGGCGTAGCAAATGTCTTCTTTATGCGGATTGCGGATATTGGGGAAGCGTTGATTCAAAGCCGCAATAATGTCTTTGGTTTCGTCTACCGATAAAGTGGTTTGGCTGACGTAGGCAAGTTTGTCAGGATTTTTGACGTTCAGTCTGGCTACATCTTCCACTGTCTCAACCAGAAACATTTTACCTGGAGGCAATTGTCCCATTGTACCTTCTACTTCGACGTGGCCTTTGTGGCCGATCATGACGATTTCGTAATCTTGCTCATCAAGGCGGGCTACTTCTTTATGGACTTTGGTTACCAAAGGGCAGGTGGCATCAAAAACGCGGAAACCACGTTGCACCGCTTCTTCCTGTACGGCTTTGGATACGCCGTGAGCAGAGTAAATCAGTGTGGCACCCTTTGGGACATCCGCCAAGTCATCGACAAAGACGGCACCTTTTGCCCGCAGATTGTCCACGACGAATTTGTTGTGAACGACTTCATGGCGGACGTAAATGGGCGCGCCGAATTCTTCGAGTGCACGTTCAACAATGCTGATGGCGCGGTCAACACCGGCACAGAAGCCGCGGGGATTGGCAAGGATAATGGTTTTTTGAGTCATGTGTGTTCCGTTTTCAGACGGCCTTTGTGTCGTTTGAAGGTGTTTTTTTGTGCAGCAAACCATCTAATACCAAGCAAACTGCGCCAACGCAGATAAAGCTGTCGGCAATGTTAAATGCGGGGTAGAACCAGTTTTGCCAATAGAAAAGCAGAAAATCGACAACATGGCCGTGAATCAGACGGTCAACCACATTGCCAATCGCGCCACCGATAATCATGGCCGCTCCTAATTTGCCCCAGCGGCCAAACTCATCGCGCCAGATGGCACGGGCCAAATACAGGCTGATGACGACGGCCAGACCTAAAAAGAAGAATTTTTGCCAGCCGCCTTGGTCGGCCAAAAAGCTGAATGCCGCGCCTGGATTATAGGCAAGCGTCAGGTCAAAAAAGTCTGGAATGATATTGAGGCGTTCGCCTTCGGTAAAGTGTTTCAAGATTTCCCATTTGCTCAGTTGGTCAAGAATGATGGCAACGAGGGAAAGTAAGAAAAAGGGAATTTTTGCAGTAGAGGATGAACTCATGTTTTCAGACGGGTTATGTAATAAAGGGCTTATTTTACCTGAAAGCAGGCAGGAAGTGTTTGCGATGGCATCGACGTTAGGCCGTCTGAAAATAGAAACGCCGCCACTTGAATGTATCAAAGGGCGGCGTGGTAAGCATGTGCGGGCTTATTGGTTTTTAAGTAACGGGAAGCCCAGTTTCTCGCGGCTTTCAACGAATTTTTGAGCAACGATACGGCTCAGTGCGCGAATACGGCCGATGTAGGTTGCGCGTTCGGTAACAGAAATGGCACCGCGTGCATCCAAGAGGTTGAACGTATGACCGGCTTTGAGTACAAGCTCGTAAGCAGGCAGGGCAAGACTGGTGTCTTCAACTGCAAGCAGGCGTTTGGCTTGTTCTTCATAGTCGTTGAATTGGCGCAAGAGCCAATCGGCATCGCTGTATTCGAAGTTGTAGGTGGATTGTTCGACTTCGTTTTGATGATAAACGTCGCCGTAAGTGACGATGTTGCCATCAAGGGTTTTTGCCCAAACGAGGTCGTACACGTTTTCCACGCCTTGCAGATACATGGCGAGACGCTCGATACCGTAGGTAATTTCACCAAGTACAGGGGAGCAGTCGATACCGCCGACTTGTTGGAAATAGGTGAATTGGGTTACTTCCATGCCGTTGAGCCAAACTTCCCAACCCAAGCCCCAAGCTCCGAGAGTAGGGTTTTCCCAGTCATCTTCGACAAAACGGATGTCGTGTACTTTAGGGTCGATACCCAATTCGCGCAGGGAGTCGAGGTAGAGGTCTTGAATATTGGCCGGTGCAGGTTTGAGCGCAACTTGGAATTGATAGTAGTGTTGCAGGCGGTTAGGGTTGTCGCCATAGCGGCCGTCTTTAGGGCGGCGGCTGGGTTGAACGTAAGCGGCAAACCAAGGCTCCGGGCCTAATGCACGCAGGCAGGTGGCTGGATGCGAAGTACCGGCACCGACTTCCATATCGAAAGGTTGGATCACGGTGCAGCCTTTGTCTGCCCAGTAGTTTTGTAATTTGAAAATAATTTGTTGGAAGGTGAGCATGGTGGATGGAATAGGTTGGAATAAAGAGGGTATTTTACTGTTTTGAGCCTGTTTTGGATAGGCTGAAGAAGGCTGCGCAGTTTATTTGCCGTCCAACAGGTCTGAAAAGGGGTCGTCTTCCGAAGAAACGGTGTATTTTTCTTGTGCCCATTCGCCTAAATCAATGAGTTTGCACCGTTTGCTGCAGAAAGGGCGGTAGGGGCTGTCGGTGTTCCAAACGACTTCTTTGTGGCAGGTTGGGCATTTTACAACAGGAGCGGTCATGCAGTTTCTTTCAGAGTTTGTGCAATGGATTGATAGTATTGATGCAAGTGGACAACCTTGATTTTTGCTTCTTCCATGCTATGGGTATTGTCCAATACATCGTCGGCATGCAGCAGTCTGTCAGATCGGGAAGCTTGGGTGGCCATGATTTGTCGCGTTTGTTCGTCTGAAAAACCATTGCGTTGGTGTACGCGTTCGATTTGGACGGACTCTGGAACATCTACAACCAAAATGTGGTCGGTCTCCGCTTTAAATGCCAGATTCTCAACTAAAAGCGGGACATCGATAATGCCGTAAGTAGAGGAAGCAAGTTGTTGTTTCTGCTGTTGGATTTTGTTTAAGATTAACGGTAGAAGCAGGTTTTCCAGTTGTTTTTTGGATTGAGGCCGTCTGAAAACTTTTTCCCGTAAAGTCATACGATTCAGACGGCCTTCGCTGTCAAAAACCTCATCGCCGAAAAGTTGGTGGATGGCAGGAAGGGCTTCGCCGTTTTCAGCGGTCAGTGAGCGGCTGATGGCATCGGCATCGATAATGGGTACGCCAAGTTCGGCAAACATTTGGGCAATAGATGATTTGCCGCTGCCGATACCGCCGGTCAAGCCTATCCATAATGTCATTATCGGAATCCTGATTGTACGAGCCACCATTGTACCAGTTGGGTAATAGGTGCATTGGCAACTAAAATAATCCATCCTGCCACAGCAAGGCTGGGACCAAAAGCAAAATATTGGCCTTTGCCGACGCGGGCAATGAGTGCGCCCACCAGTCCGACCAAGGCAGCCATGAAGATCAGAACAGGCAAGATACCTACGCCCAGCCATGCACCGAGCGCGGCCAAAAGTTTGAAGTCGCCATTGCCCATGCCGATTTTACCGGTCAGAAGTTTATAGACGGCGCATAAAGTATAAAGGCTCATATAGCCTGCGATTGCGCCTAAAACGGCTGGATGCAGGGGCACGAATGTGTCATTCAGATTAAACAGCAGGCCGATCCAAATTAGGGGCTGAGTCAGGCTGTCGGGCAAATATTGCGTATCGGCATCGATAAAGGTCAGTGCAATCAGTATGGCAGTTAGAATTAATCCGCCAATAGTTGCCCATGACCAGCCGTATTGCCACGCGACAATACCGAATAAGACGCCTGTCAGCAGCTCAATCAGTGGATAGCGTATGCCGATAGCGGTTTTGCAGGAGTGGCATTTCCCACCCAGTAAAACATAGCTGAGGATGGGGATGTTTTGCCAAAGTTTGACTGGGCTTTTACATTTTGGGCAGCGTGAATCTGGTTTGTGCAGATTAAATGGCTGTTTTTCTTCGTCTGTCAGTTCGATACCCAAATGCTCTTTAGAAAATTGTGTCCATTCGCGTTCCATCATTATCGGCGTGCGATAAATGACAACGTTCAGAAAGCTGCCAATCAGCAATCCTAAAATAACGGCTAAAGGAATAGCGAATGGTGCAAGAACGGAGAGGGTGTCAATGGCAGAGTAAATACTATTAAGCATATCAACCTACGACATTACCCAAGTTAAACAACGGCAGATACATGGCAATCAGCAAGATACCGATGAGCGAACCCAATACCACCATGATGATAGGTTCCATCAAGTGAGACAATCGGGAGACGGAGTTGTCTACTTCATCTTCGTAGAATTCGGCTGTTTTGTTCAGCATATCGTCCAAAGAGCCTGACTCTTCGCCGATGGCCACCATTTGGATCACCATATTGGGGAACATATCAGTACTTTGCATACTGGATGTCAGTGACAGACCTTGGGTTACCTTGGCTCGAATGTCTTGAGTGGCTTCTTCATAGAGAATATTGCCAGATGCGCCTGCAACTGAATCTAATACTTCCACTAAAGGAACACCGGCTGCGAAGAGGGTGGAGGTCGTACGCGCCCAACGGGCGATGGTTGCTTTTCGGACGATGGTGCCAAAAACAGGCAGTCTCAAAATCAAAGCATCGATTCGTTTTTGGAAAGTAGGCGATTTTTCATGGAGTTTGTACAGACCGAAGGCGGAAACAATCAAAAGGATGATCATAATCCAGCCATAGTCGACGAATAAATCGGATAAGCTCATGACGAGTTGGGTAAGGCTTGGCAGCTCTGCACCCATATTGGCATAAACTTCTTTAAAGGCAGGCAGTACAAACATCATCATGATGAAGATAAGCGCAATCGCCACCACGATAATGGCAATTGGGTAGGTCAGTGCGGTTTTAACCTTTTTCTTAATGGCCTGGGTTTTTTCTTTATAGACAGCCAGTTTGTCCAATAGGCTTTCCAGTACGCCGCCGGATTCGCCTGCGCTGACCAGATTGCAATAGAAACGGTCGAAATATTTTGGATATTTGGAGAACGATTTGCCTAATGCGCTACCTTGTTCGACATCGGAGCGAACCTGCATCAGCATTTCGGTCATGCTCGGATTGGAGTGGCCACGCGCAACGATTTCAAAAGCCTGCATCAGCGGCAAGCCTGCCTTCATCATCGTTGCCAGTTGGCGGGTGAACACTGTAATGTCTTCTTGGGTAATACGGCGTTTGCGTGCGGTTTTGACCTTACTGATACGCAAAGGACGAATGCCTCTGCGTTGGAGTTTTTTGCGTGCTTCTTCTTCGTCTTTGGCAACTACTTCACCACGGACAAGACGTTCGGTCTCGGTATTTTTTCCTTCAAATGTAAAACGCTTGCCTTTGCTTCTTGAGCCGAACAGACTTCTTTTTTGCTCTGCTTGAGCCATGAGTTATCCCTTGTTAGTAAGAAATAAAGCGGACTGTTTCCCCGTGCCGCTTTATTTTAATTTTGAAAATATGGCAGTTTAGTCATTGGTATGAGCAGTCACTTCTTCCAACGAGGTCAGGCCTTGCATGACTTTCATGAGGCCGGCACGACGCAAGTCTACCATGCCTTCCTGGTAGGCCATGTTCATGATATCAACTTCCGTACCGTTGTTCATAATGACTTTTTGCATTTCGTCGCTGACCGGCATGACTTCATAAATACCGACGCGGCCTTTAAAGCCTTTGCCGCGGCAGCTGTCGCAACCAACCGGGCGGTAGAGTTTCCAATCTTGAGCCAAGTCCGCATCGGTAAAGCCGGCTTTTTTCAATGCCGGAACCGGCGGGCGCTCAACTTCGCGTTTGCAGTTTGGACACAGTCTGCGCAACAGCCTTTGCGCCATAATCAGGCTGACCGAGCTGGCGATATTGAAAGGCGCTACGCCCATATTCAAAAGGCGGGACAGAGTGGCCGGTGCGTTATTGGTATGCAGGGTAGAGAAAACCATGTGGCCGGTTTGGGCGGCTTTAATGGCGATGTCGGCGGTTTCCAAGTCACGAATCTCACCGACCATAATAATATCAGGATCTTGACGCAAGAAGGATCGGAGTGCGGCGGCAAACGTCAGACCTTGTTTTTCATTGACGTTGACTTGGTTGACGCCCGGCAGGTTAATCTCGGCCGGATCTTCTGCCGTCGAAATGTTTACATCTTCCGTATTTAAAATACTCAGACAGGTGTAGAGAGAAACGGTTTTGCCCGAACCTGTCGGGCCGGTAACCAATACCATGCCGTAAGGGCGGTTGATGGACTCAAGCAGCATTTCTTTTTGGAAAGGCTCTAAACCGAGCTGGTCGATATTGAGCGATGTACCATCGGAATTTAGGATACGCATTACCACTTTTTCGCCAAACAATGTCGGCAACGTGCTGACACGGAAGTCAATCGGACGGCCGTGTTTATGGAAGGCAATTTGAATTCTACCGTCTTGCGGAATACGTTTTTCGGAAATATCCAAACGCGCCATCACTTTGATACGCGATGCCAACTGGCCGCGTACGGCAACAGGCGGCTGTACGACTTCACGCAATTGTCCGTCCACACGGAAACGGACGCGCGCCATTTGTTCGTAGAATTCAAAGTGGATGTCCGATGCGCCTGCGTTCAGGGCATCGGATAAGGTTTTGTGGATGAAACGGGGGATGGGGCCGTCTTCAGCCTCTTCGTTATCGATATAAAGCGACTGAGATTGCTGCGTTGCTTCATGTTCGTCGTTGATTTCTTTCAGAATGGTGGTCGAACGTTGGCCCAACCATTCCAGTAATGAGCTGAGCTGGTCGTCTGGAACCACTACCAAGTCGACACTTAAACCTGAAGCAAAAGCGATTTTTTGAAAGTTTTGGATTTGGGTTGGATCGGATACGGCGAAATAAACCTTGCGTCCACGTTTGAAAATTGGAATGCAACGGTTTTGCACCATTTGCTCTTCCGTCAGAATGTCGCTGACTACATTATTGCGCGGGTAGTAGTGCAAATCCAAAAGAGGATAGCTGAATACACGCGCGACTAACTCTCCCAAAGCTTTAGGGGAGATGATGCCGTCTGAAAACAGGTTGGGTAGGATTTCTTTGCCTGATTGTAAAAGGCTGTTGTAATGTTCCGCTTGTTGATTTGAGATGGTCTGGCTTTGAACCAAAACACGCAATAATCCGACACTCATTTTATTTTCCGTTTCTTGTGCAGTTTTCCCTTTAATTTAGAGGAAAGCCGTATTATTTTATCATTATTATGATTAAAGCATATATTCAATTATGCAAATCTGCTTAAGTTGCAAAGACATGCTTCTGCTTTAATTGTATTTTTATTTCAGACGGCCATTATAAAGCAAGGAGAATAGGCGTTAAACTCGATATTTTTGGATTATGATGAAAAAACAACAATTTTGTCGTATGAATCCAATCAATAACGAAATTATATTTCATGTTGCTATTGCTTGTTTGGAGATGGCAGAAAAGGTTGTTTTGATGGATAGACGGTTGGAATTTGAAATATGAAAAGGCCGTCTGAAAAGCGGAAACACATAATTTCAGACGGCCTCTGTTTTTGATTCTCTTATCCGTAAATCTTGGTTCGGATTTCGACAAGGGCATTGATTGCCAAAGTGCTGTTTACAGCTTCCGGCAGATCGGACTGGGCGAACAAATTTTCTACTTCGTTAATCAATGTTTCTGCACGCACCAACAGTTCATCGTAAGGAAAAGAGCCGCGCTTGATGGCCAGCAATTCGTCACGATTGGGACGGCGTGGACGGATTTCGCCATGAAGGGCAATATCGTGTGCGGTCTCAAGCAGGCGGAAGGTGTGCATCATATTTTTTGCATCGTAACCTTGGCCGTGCGCCTGCGTGCCTTGATAGCGTGTTTCGTTGCGTTCTGTCAGCCATTGTTGATAAGAGGCATATTCGTGGCAGTAGCTGCTGTATCCGTCTTGGTTGAAGGATAGATGGGCAAGCGGTGTTTCGCCTTCTGGAATAGTGCTGAGTGACAGCGTTGTGGCTTCGGGTTTGGGTGCAATACCGTGGTAGCCAAGTGTGCCGTCGGCATCGTAAAACAGGGCATAAAGTTCTCGGGCGTGGGCTATTTTGATTAAGCCTACACGCCTTTGTTCCATTCCGCGTTGTGTAAGCCAGTACGGTAACGGTACAGTTTGCCTGCCTTCTATGATGTGGCAGAAATCAAGGATGCTTTTCTTTTCAGACGGCATCGGATTGCTGATTTTTTTATTCAATCCCCGTGCTTTTTTGATTTGTCCGTAGGCATAGCCTGCAAAACTTTGCTGGCAGGTTTTGGAGATAAACCATTCGGTTTTGAACGCATCCATCAATGGTGAACGGTATCGCACGCAGTCGGAAGGGGAAGCCAGCAGCTCCAGCGTGTTTGGATTACTTTGCAACAGCAATTCGATAAACCGTCCCAGTTCGTAATATACAATATCGTTAGTTTCATTGCTGATTTGTGGGATGTATTCCATGCCGTAAAACATGGATTTGGGCAGGTAAAACACGCCTTTGATGTCGGTATCGGACTCGGGCGTTGCCAAACCGTAGGCGCGGCTGCCGGACACGGCTTCAAGCAGAATCAGGTTTTGCGTGTGCAAGTCTTCGAGGGTCAGCATATTCAGACGGCCTTTTACGGATAAATGGTTGCCAAGGTGGAGCGGAACAATTCGTTCAAAGGCCTGCTACCGGCAGGTTCGGTAGCAGGGGCAGACAAGGCAGAAACTTCGTTATATAGATCAACAGTCAGCTTTTGCAGCTCTGGAGATAATGTGTGCAGATAACTTTCGTTCTGCCCTGCTTTTAATGCGACCAGATCAGTAATTTGGGTAGCACAATCTGTCTGCCACTCATTCATCAACTCAACCAAAGTCATTGGCGGAATACCGCCTTGTTTCACTGCCCAGCGAGCCGCCAATAAAGGGCGCAAGACGTAAAACCATTTCTTCAATTTAATCGGCTGCGCCAAATCCATGGCTTTCAAAGCATTGCCGGCGATACCGCGATAATGGTGCAACAACGCGGCGGCTTGGACGTATTGAGGCGCAAGTTCGTTCAGACGGCCTATGAATGCCTCATCTTGTGTATAAACAATCGGCGAACGCAGCCATTCCAGCAATACAGCATTGCTTTTTCTCAATAGGCGCAAAGCCTTGCGGATGTCCCAGCCGCCTACGTCAAACCATTGGTTTTCAATAAATTCAAACGTATCTTTTGCTTCATCGATTTGCAGATAATGTTCTTGCGGACGGATATAAACAGCGCGAACGTCATAATCGCTGTCGGGCGAAGCAAAGCCCCATGCGCGGCTTCCGCTCTCCGCCGCCAGCAGAAAGTGCAGCGGTTCGGTAAGTGAAATTTGAGTCAGTTTTTCTTGAATGGTTTGTTTCATTACGTTTTCCTTATTTTTGCAGAAAGGCCGTCTGAAACTGAGCAAGCAGGTTTCAGACGGCCTTTTAGCTTTAAATCCGCTAGGATTGATTAGGCTTTGTTTTTCAGACGGCCATGCAATTCCTGTACGCTGTACACGCCCAAGTGTTCGCGGCTTTTTGCGCCTTCGCTCATGGCTTCGCCGCCGGCGATGGTGGTGTATTGCGGTACGCGTTGGGTGAGGGAGGTGCGGCGGATGCTGTGGCTGTCGGTGACAGATTGCACTGTGCTGCCGACGGTGTTGACCACCAGTGCGATTTCGCCGTTTTTAATTGCGTCCACGATGTGTGGGCGGCCTTCCTGCACTTTGTTAACCGCTTGCACGATGATACCGTGTTCTTTCAAGTATTCGGCGGTACCGCGTGTGGCGCAGACACCGTAGCCGAGTGCTTGGAAGTTTTGTGCGGTTTTGACGATGAGCGGTTTGTCTTCGTCGCGTACGGCGAGGAACACTTTGCCGGTTGTGCTCAAGCGTTCGCCTGCACCGAGTTGGGCTTTGAAGTAGGCTTCGCCAAAGCTTGCGCCTACGCCCATGACTTCGCCGGTAGAGCGCATTTCAGGGCCGAGAATGGTGTCCACACCCGGGAATTTGATGAATGGGAACACGGCTTCTTTAACGGCGTAGAAGTCCGGGATGACTTCTTTTTCTACACCTTGCTCTTTCAGCAAAATGCCTGCCATCACGCGTGCGCCGACTTTGGCAAGCGGTACGCCGGTGGCTTTGGATACGAACGGTACGGTACGGCTGGCACGTGGGTTTACTTCCAGTACGAAGACCACGCCGTCTTGTACGGCAAACTGTACGTTCATCAAGCCGACCACGCCCAGTGCGTATGCCATGGCTTTGGTTTGACGGCGGATTTCGTCTTGAATTTCTTCGTCCAATGAGTATGGAGGCAATGAGCAGCCGGAGTCGCCGGAGTGGATACCTGCTTGTTCGACGTGTTGCATGATGCCGCCGATCACGACGTCTTGGCCGTCTGAAACGCAGTCTACGTCCACTTCGATGGCGTTGTTCAAGAAGAAGTCGAGCAATACGGGGCTGTCTTCGGAAACTTGTACGGCTTCACGCATGTATTTTTGCAACTCTTCTGCAGAGTGAACAATCTGCATGGCGCGGCCGCCGAGTACGTAAGAAGGACGGACAACCAACGGATAACCGATTTCTTCGGCTTTCACGAGTGCTTCTTCTTCGTTGTGGGCGATGCGGTTAGGAGGTTGACGCAGGCCTAAGTCGTTCAATACTTTTTGGAAGCGTTCGCGGTCTTCGGCAGCGTCGATGCTGTCGGCAGATGTGCCGATGATGTTTACGCCGTTTGCCACCAAGGCATTGGCCAGTTTGAGCGGAGTTTGGCCGCCGTAATGAACAATCACGCCCCATGGGTTTTCGGTGCGAACGATTTCCAATACGTCTTCCAATGTCAGCGGCTCGAAGTACAGGCGGTCGCTGGTGTCGAAGTCGGTGGACACGGTTTCGGGGTTGCAGTTGACCATGATGGTTTCAAAACCGGATTCGCGCAGGGCGAGTGCGGCATGAACGCAGCAGTAGTCAAATTCAATACCTTGGCCGATACGGTTTGGACCGCCGCCGAGAATCATCACTTTTTTACGGTCGGAAGGACGGGATTCGCATTCTTCTTCGTAAGTGGAGTAGAGGTAGGCGGTTTCGGTGGCGAACTCGGCGGCGCAGGTATCGACGCGTTTATAGACGGGATGCAGCTTCAGCGTGTAGCGGTGTTCGCGCACTGCTTTTTCTTTTACGCCCAAAAGCTGGGCGATACGTTTGTCGGAGAAGCCTTTGCGTTTCAGACGACGTAAGGCGGCGAAATCCAAATCTTGCAGGCAGCCTGCACTTACCTGCTGCTCTTCTTTCACCAAGTCTTCGATTTGAGCCAAGAACCAAGGGTCGATGGCGCAGATTTCGTGGATTTCTTCCAGCGTGAAGCCCGTGCGGAACGCGTCTGCCACAAACCGCATACGCTCAGGGCCTGGGTTCGCCAGTTCGCGGCGGATTTCCGCTTTGTCTTCGCTGCGCGGATTGAAGCCGCACAAGCCTGTTTCCAAGCCGCGCAGGGCTTTTTGGAAGCTTTCCTGAATGGTACGGCCCATCGCCATTACTTCGCCCACCGATTTCATTTGCGTGGTCAGGCGGTCGTCTGCGGCGGGGAATTTTTCAAACGCGAAACGCGGGATTTTGGTCACGACATAGTCGATGGAAGGCTCGAACGACGCGGGCGTGCGGCCGCCGGTGATGTCGTTGCGCAGCTCGTTCAGCGTAAAGCCGACAGCCAGTTTGGCTGCTACTTTGGCAATCGGGAAGCCGGTTGCTTTAGATGCCAACGCGGAAGAACGGCTCACGCGCGGGTTCATCTCAATGACAATCATCTCGCCGTTTTCAGGGTTCACCGCAAACTGAACGTTTGAGCCGCCGGTATCCACGCCGATTTCGCGCAATACTGCCAACGAAGCATTACGCATGATTTGGTATTCTTTGTCGGTCAATGTTTGTGCAGGCGCAACAGTGATGGAGTCGCCCGTATGCACGCCCATCGGGTCGAAGTTTTCAATCGAACAGATAATGATACAGTTGTCGTTTTTATCGCGGACAACTTCCATCTCGTACTCTTTCCAGCCGAGAACAGACTGTTCAATCAGCAGCTCATGCGTAGGCGACGCATCGAAACCGCGTTCGCAAATCGCCAAAAACTCATCTTTGTTGTAGGCAATGCCGCCGCCCGAACCGCCCATCGTGAAAGAAGGACGAATCAGGGTAGGGAAGCCGACCTGTTCCTGCGCCGCCAAGGCTTCGTTCATCGTGTGGCAGACAAAGGATTTCGGGCAGGAGAGGCCGATTTTCTCCATCGCCTCCTTAAAGCGGCCGCGGTCTTCCGCCTTGTCGATCGCGTCTTCCGTTGCGCCGATTAACTCGACATTGTATTTCGCCAACACGCCGTTGCGCGCCAAATCCAGCGCACAGTTCAGCGCAGTCTGGCCGCCCATCGTGGGCAGAATCGCGTCGGGCCGCTCTTTGGCGATAATCTTCTCCACCGTCTGCCACATAATCGGCTCGATGTAGGTAACATCCGCCATTTCAGGGTCGGTCATAATCGTGGCGGGGTTGGAATTCACCAGAATGACTTTATAGCCTTCTTCACGCAAAGCCTTGCAGGCCTGTGCGCCCGAATAGTCAAATTCGCAGGCTTGACCGATAACGATAGGGCCGGCGCCGATGATAAGGATGGATTTTAGGTCGGTACGTTTGGGCATGGGTGGGTCTTTCTTTTGAATAATTTGGATTATTGACGATTGGTAACTTCTCTAATTATTTCTGCATCTGTTTTTTCATCACTTGGATTATCTGAAAAGAAAAAACTGTAATTACTATCGGCTTTAAATTTTTCGTATAACTCTGGGCGCAAAATTTTTGCTTTTTCACTATTTTCCACGCTCCTGCGATTAGGCTTACCAGCCTTATCTTTCCCGTTTCTACGGACATCATAGCAATAAATAGTGTTAGGAGAGTTAGGTTCTAAACGAGTAGCTACAATCCTTTTATAAATTATGTCTAAATCTTTTTTAGTTTGTGTTGGAATGAAATCTGCAAAAAAATTACTAAAACTCTGAAAAATTTCTCTGATTGTCGCAGTACCAGCTTGAACATTAATTTTAAAAAAATTAATAAAATCATTAGCATTTTTGAAATTAATTTGAGAAAAATTAGCGTATGCAAATATTGAATTACCACTATTCAAATTAAAAAACTCTAATTTTGCTTGTGCAGATTGATGCGGTTTGGATTCATCAGGTTTATATCTGGTCAAAATAACAGCATATTGCCCTTGATTATAATTAAAAGGAAATGCTTCAATCGTTCTGTTTTTACTCTTCATATCATCCAGTAAATCTCTTAAATTGTTGAGCGCCATTTCATATTCCTAAATAAATGTACTTAGTAAGCAAGCCGTAGCCTGAATGTAGGGTGTGTGCGGTACGCACGCACGCACGCGTTTTCCATTTCCCCTGCAACCCCAACCCACCGCGTGCGTGCCTTGCGGCACACACCCTGCCGATGGGTTCAAAGGTCGTCTGAAAAAAACGCTCGCGGCGTTTGTTCCATCTGCCTTGCGATAAAGGCTACCTGAAAAATTCCTGCTGTTGATGTTCCGGGCATTCTTTTTCAGCCGACCTGTAACGCTTAAATTCGCTGTAACCTGCTCCCTCCCCCGTGGGGGAGGGCTGGGGAGAGGGTATTCTCCCAATTGCAGCAATCTTTCCCAACACCCTAACCGCCCAAAATACAAGCCTTGCGGCTTGTTGCCCTCTCTCTAGCTCTCTCCCACGGGGAGAGAGGACGGGGTGGCTGTTGGGGTTAAGGATTCCGCAAGGAAAACGAGTGTGCAGTCTGCTTTTTTTGCTTTTCAGACGGCCTTTTAAACGCCCAATTCAGGCAATCTGTATCCTATTATTTTCAAAATACAATCAAAATCAGTCATCTGCTACCGTGCAGGCTGCTTTTCCAATTCTTGCAACACGCGCAGGATTTCTGCCAGTACATCGTTTGTCTGCTGCAAAATTTCGTGGTTCCAAAAACGCAGCACGGTAAAGCCCAAGCTGTTGAGATATGCCGTCCGCGCGTGGTCGTATGCGGCTTGTTCTGTATGTTGCCCGCCGTCTGCTTCGACAATCAGCTTAGGCGTTACGCACATAAAATCAACAATATAATTTCCCATCGGCTGCTGGCGGCGGAATTTATAGCCGTTCAGACGGCCTGCCCTCAGGTGCTGCCACAATTTTGCTTCCGCCTCGCTCATTTGTTGACGCATGGCTTTGGCGCGTTGGCGCAGGGCGGGGTTGTCGGCGGTCAATAGTTTTTCGGGCGGGTTCATTTTTGTTGTCGGATTGCTGTTTGTGTAAGCCTTGCGGCCTGTTGCACTCTCCTTAGCCCTCTCCTACGGGAGGGGGAGGGTTTGCTGATTGAATTAAATGTTGCGGCAAGACAATCTTTTTTCAGACGACCTTTTGCGTTTTTATGTTGCACAGGCCGTCTGAAAACTTCCTTAAAAACTAGTGACAAACGTAATCAAGCCCAAAATGATGCCCGGGGCGTTTGCCAGCATGACGGGGTAGTCGCGTTTTTCTTTTAAAAAGCCGTAGGCAACCCATAATGTGCAGTTGATGGCGGCGACGAGGGGTTGCAGTGGTGAGCCGGGGTTGCCGGCAAGGTTGTTTTGGATTTGTGGGATGTAGGAAACGTACATACCGACGGCGGTCAGGGTGGCGACGACGGAAAGAATGCGCATTTGTTTTTCTGTCATGGTTCTTCCTTTCTGATTCGAGGGTTGGGTTTCAGACTGTGTAGATGTTGAGAGTGTGCCTGAATTTATATTTTTGAAGTTTGGTTTTCAGACGGCCTGTTGTTGAGTTGAGTGTGGCCGTCTGAAAAAATCAGCTTTATTGTTTTGTTGCTTTGATATTGTCAATGAATTTGTCAAACAGATAACCGACATCTTGCGGACCCGGGCTGGCTTCGGGGTGGCCTTGGAAGCAGAACACGGGTTTGTCTGTCAGTTCGATACCTTGCAAGGTGTTGTCGAACAAGGATTTGTGGGTAATGCGTGCGTTGGTAGGCAAAGTGTCGGCATCGACGGCGAAACCGTGGTTTTGGCTGGTAATGACGACTTTGCCACTATCCAAATCTTGTACAGGGTGGTTGGCACCGTGATGGCTGAAGCGCATTTTCAGGGTTTTCGCGCCGATAGCGAGGCTGATCAGCTGGTGTCCCAAACAAATACCGAAAATCGGTTTGCCGCTTTCCATCAGTTTTTGTACGGCTTTGATGGCGTAGTCGCAAGGCTCGGGGTCGCCGGGGCCGTTGGACAGGAATACGCCGTCAGGATTGAGTGCCAATACTTCTTCCGCGCTGGTTTGTGCGGGAACAACGGTCAGGCGGCAACCGCGCGAGGCGAGCATGCGCAGGATGTTGGTTTTGACGCCGAAATCGTAGGCGACGACGTGGTAAGGCTGTTCGGAAGGGGTAACGAAACCTTTGCCCAATTCCCATTCGCCTTCGGTCCATTCGTAAGTTTCTGTGCAGGAAACTTCTTTTGCCAAGTCTTTGCCGACCATGCTGCCGAATGCGGCAATCAGTTCTTGTGCTTTTTCAACCGTGGCATCTGCACCGGTCAAGATTGCACCGCCTTGTGAACCTTTTTCACGCAACAGGGTGGTCAGGCGGCGGGTATCGATGTCGGCGATGGCGACGGTTTGGTTGCGTACCAAATAGTCGTGCAGGCTTTCGGATGCGCGGAAGTTGCTGTGCAACAGCGGCAGGTCGCGGATAATCAAACCGGCGGCGTAAACGCTGCGGCTTTCTTCATCTTCGGCGTTGGTGCCGGTGTTGCCGATATGTGGATAGGTGAGGGTAACGATTTGTTTGCAGTAGGAAGGGTCGGTCAGGATTTCCTGATAGCCGGTCATGGAAGTGTTGAACACGACTTCGCCGGAAGTCGAACCTTCGTAACCGATTGATGTGCCGTGAAATACGCTGCCGTCAGCGAGAACGAGAAGAGCCGGAGTGGTCATGATGGAATCCTGTTTGCCTGATGATGGTCGGTTCGAAAAAATGGGTCGGGCCGTCTGAAAAATAAAATTGTTTACAAAAAAGACAGCCTTCGGAAATCTCGGCTAAAAAAAAACACGCTCCGCAGCTTTGATTTTGCTGTGTAACGTGCTTTTTCAGACATAGCGGTCTATGCCGTAGAAGCAGTGTATTTTAAGTCAAAATGATAGGGATTTCAAGCATAGAGCAAGGAGTCGATAATTTAAAAATGTTTTACCTTTACGGGACAATCCCTTGCTTTTGGAATGCTTGATGAGTAAGGTTGAACTAAATATCCAGTCGGGCCGTCTGAAAACTGATCAGGCAGATTGTTTCATTTTTGTTGTGTTTGAAATGCAGGCATAGGGAAATTCAGCCGAATCAAACATGGAACAGGCTGTTTATGCTAAAATCGTAGCCTTATAAAAAATAAAAACAATGTCATTTCTAGCTGAGATTATCCGATGAAAAAAGAACACATTATGCAAGACGCTCCATCAGGCCGCCATCGCCTTATTCATGCAAGCGTTGCTTCCGCTTTAGCGCTTATCAGCTTTTCCGTTCAGGCAAATACGCAGCAATTTGCCAAAATTCCGTTTTACCTGCAAAACGAAACCTCCATCAACGGCCAACCCAAAGTCAAACACAATATTATGTTTTTGATTGATGACTCGGGCAGTATGTTGGCTGATGCAAAGGGTGATTATCATGTCCGTGATGAGCAAAAAAAAATCAATATTGCAAAATCGGCATTAAAGCAGGTTTTGGCGCAATATAAAGATCAGTTTAACTGGGGTTTGCAGACTTTGCACAATAATCCTCGGTATTGGAAATGGGATGAGAAAAAAAGGAAAGAGAATAATGCTCTTTACGCATATGCAGAACTGCCTAGCCCCGACGATACCAAAGGCGATATGAAGGATTCTGAAGGCTTTACGGATGGTTCTGCCGGTCGAAACTGGGAATATGTCAGTAAAAAGGTAGATGAGATGTTGGCTTACCAAGCTACGCCGACAACGCGCCGTTATTATGAAGTCGTCAAAAATTTCGTTATCCCCAATATCAAATACCGTTGCCAGAAGTCCTATGTCGTTGTGGTATCTGATGGTGATGCGAACTTAAGTTGTAGTAATCAGGCTTCTGGTGAGGATCCGCGTAAATCTCGTAATACTAGCTTCAACTATGATCGAAATTATTATTATTCAAACTATTACCGTGCTATTGAGCATAGTGCGGATACGTCTGTATATCAATATTTTGGGCCGTCTGAAGTAAAAGCTTATGAAGATAAATATGGGCAAGGTAAGAAATTTTCAGGAAACGGCCTTGAAGGAAATTTTGATCTGCCAAATTATGATCCGCGATTGAATACTCCTGAAGGGGAGAAAAAGTTTCAATGTCAATATACTGATTATGCAAAAGATGCTTCAGGGAATTGGGTTCTTTTAGGTGAAAAAGATGGTAAGAAAGAAGTCCAAGGCCTTGGCGAAATTATTGTTCCTTATTGGGATAGGAACTATAAGGATGAAAAACGCGGTATGCGATTCTTTAGTCAGACTTTGGCAGAAAAAGACATCAAAACAGAAAAAGATGGCAAAGATGATGCAGGTAAGAGCTGGGATGGTGATCCAAACGACCCTAAAGGTTTAGATTATAGTAAGCAATTGGTTCAGACTTTTACCGTGGGCTTTGGTGAGGGAATCTCTAAAGTCGGGAGAGAGTATCTGGAAAAGGGTGCCAGTCGCCCAGACTGGTATTTCAATGCCTCAAAACCTGAAAAGTTGCTCGATGCTTTCAAGACCATTGTCGACAATATTGAAAATGACAGTAAAATAACAAAATTTGAGGGAACATCTTCAACTGCGCCTGCAACGACCAGTACAGGTATTCCCGATATGGCGGCAACGGTTCATTTGAATACCAGCTCTTGGAGTAGTCAATTGCGGTTTTATAAATTGAACCGCGATGGTACGCCTATCAATACGACAAAGTTTGACCAGCCATCATTTAATAACCGCCTTACTTTGGTTAAGGACGGCAGCAAGACCTATTTCATCGATAGAGTTGCAGACAATGAGGCTTCAAATGCCGATTTTGGCATTTCAGACGGCAGTGCGAAAGATAAGTTGGAATGGAAAAATGCATTGCTGAAATGGACTGGTCGAGCAGGTAGTGATGAAATTATCAAAGCGGATGCGGAGACAAAAGGTTATAGCCAGTCTTATCGAATTCGTCCGACAGATTCTGCTGATTCAAGTAAAGATGAACGTAATCTAGGTGATATTTTAGATGGTTCGGTTGCAGCTATTGGCGATAAGCGCGACAACCGTCAAGAGTTTTTGGTCGCCGCTGCCAATGACGGCATGGTACATATTTTCCGTAATGGTACGACTAGCAATCCTTATGACTTGAAACTCAGCTATATTCCGGCAGGCATGGAGCGTGAGGACGATCAAGGTCAAGCGACAACTTTGGGCAAGGTTCTGAAAGATGTCGCTCGCGATGGTTACGGCTCCAGCACGCCGCACCGCTATATGGTTAATGGTGGTTTTGTTCTCCGCCAAACGCCTGATAAGCAAACCTTTATGTTTGGTGCGATGGGTCAAGGTGGACGCGGTGCGTATGCGTTGAATATTGGTGCAGTGGCGAACAGTGATCGTAGTGGTTGGAATAAGACTGTACCTTTGTTTGAAACAGAAAAAGGCTCTGGTAATAAGCTGGGGTATACCATTGGTTCGACACAAATTGGTCGTGTGTCTATCAAGCGCGATACTACCCCGGTTAATCTGGAATCGAATGTGCGTTATTCGGGTTTCTTGGCCAGCGGCTATCGTACTGAGGATGTGAACAGTGCCGACAATGAAACGGCTTTGTATATCTATGATATGACGGGTAAAGAAGCTGGTACGCAAGATACCGGTAAAAATGTTTCCAGTGCCGGCAAGCTCTTGGCTAAAATTCCTGCGCCGAATGGCAAAGGCGGTCTCTCTACTCCTACTTTGGTAGACACCGATTTTGACGGTATTGTCGATATTGCTTATGCCGGCGACCGTTACGGCAATATGTTCCGCTTTGACTTGAGTGGTGAAACTCCGTCCAAATGGTCTGCGCAAATGATTTTCCAAGGATCGGGTAATCAACCGATTACTTCTGCGCCTGCGGTATCACGCCGCAGTAAAGATAAGTATGTCGTTATTTTTGGTACGGGTAGCGAGATTTATCAGAATGAATTGACCAATACCAATGGCCAAATCAATGCCGTTTATGGTATTTACGACGATGTGTCTACTGATGAATCCAAAAAAGCAGTTTTGGCAAACAGCAGTGAGTTGGAACAGCAAACCAGAGAAAGTGACGGCGAACATATTTATGTTAGCGACAATAAGGTAGGCAAAGACAAAAAAGGCTGGAGTCTGACTTTAGATCCGAATGAACGTGTGACTGTCAAACCGACGATGATTTTGCGTACAGCCGTTGTAACCATTCGTAAGTATGAAACCAAAACAATTCATACTGATTCCTCCAGTACCGATGTTTGTTTGCCGGACAGTACATCCACACAAACGACAGCGAAAACGATTATTCTGGGCGTAAATGCCGAAAACGGCGGTCGTTTGGGCTTGCGTGATGCGCGTATCTCCCGCAAGGATCGTACATTTATCTACAAACGTGAAAATAATGGTCAGATTTATTACGCCAACGGTATGACTTTTGATGGCGTTATCAACTTTACTTATATGAATTCCAGCAAAGCTGACGATTCTCCGGTAACTGCCGATGGCGATAGTGGCGGTACAGGTACGGATAAGGAGTTGAACGCTACGCCGAGCGTGCCAAACAATAAATGTTTTGCAACCAAAGGCGATCGCAGTCTCTTGTCTAACCAACTGGTTAGCCTGGAAGTACAAGGCCGTACATGCGGACTCAAACGCATCAGCTGGCGTGAATTGTTCTTTTAATCTGTAAGGCTTAAGTATCGAGGCCGTCTGAATTTTTCAGACGGCCTTTTCTGTTGAGTGGTAGTAATTGAGAGATGCTGGATTAAAAAATGGAAAGCCTTGTTTGTGGATATAACAAGGTTTAATCAAATTGAGAGCTTGGATAAAGCCAAACGACAGACTTGGACTATTCTTTTTTTAAAATTTCTACTATTGAGCTGAGAAGTTAAAAGGCCGTCTGAAAATATCTTTTCAGACGGCCTTTGATTTAAAAAGAGCCAGTCAAGGAGTGCATTGTTAGATGCTGTTTTTAATAATTTTCCGCAGGGTGGACAGTTGCCGGCGGCTGACGGGCAATGGGGTCGGAATATCGAGAATTTTTGCGCCCCATGTGGATGCGGATTCGTCGTTTTCGTCATCGTCCAGTCGAATCAGGCTGTCGAGGGTGTGGCGGAAGACGAGGGCGTTGCGGTGGATGCGGATGACTTTGTCGCCCAGCAATTCTTCCCAGTAAACCAAGGTCTTCGGTAATTCGTAGCTGTGGCCGTCGCCGGTAAACAGATAGACGGTTTTGTGTTCCGCCATCAGGTAACGCGCCTGTTGCCATGGGATTTCAACCATGCGTTCGCGGTTGTACACTTTGAAATGGGTGAAACTGTCTGCTTTTTCGCGGTTTTTCTCGATGATGCGGTCAAGCGCGGTTTGCAGGCGGGTCATTTTGATCGGTTTGAGCAGATAGTCTGCGGCGGCCAGCTCAAACGCGCGCAGGGCGTGTTCTTCGTAGGCTGTGGTGAATACAATTTCCGGCTGGCGTTTGGCGGTACGCTTAATGCGTTCGACAAACTCGAGACCGTCGATTTCCGGCATGCCGATGTCGGCAAATACGATGTCGACTTCGTGGACACTCAGCCACTCCAATGCTGGCATGGCATGGTGAAAGACGTTGAGCAGTACGACATTGCACTCTTCCAATAATACACGTAAGCGTTCTGCTGCTAATACTTCGTCTTCTACAATAATGGCACTTGGCATAGCGGTATTCTTTTTGTTGTATCGTGGGAGATCTGCCGCGCTTTGTCATCCTCAAATAACGCGTCAGCCGTATGTTGTTACAACCTTGAAATTATCAGTTTGTGACAATTTTAGGAAATTTTTGAAATATACATGATTTTTCGCTTCTTGGGCGTGGTTTGGGATGAATCGGAAGATTACTTACATAATTTTATGAAATATTGTAATACCTAGAGTAATTTTGTTGTAATTGCGCTAATTCAGTCCGTGATAATGGACAATTTTGGGATTTTGTCCATTTGCCAGTGCGTCACCGCCCAATCGAGCAATTCTTGCGGACGGTTCATGGTAGGTGCATCGGGTAGGTTGAGGTAGGTTAGGACTTGGTGGAGAAGTTGTTCTTTTTGATTCAAATCCAAAGCCGGGGCAAGGGTTTGTTTCGACCATTTTTGCCCTTGGTTGTTGGTCAATAGGGGAAGGTGGGCGTAGGCCGGTGTGGGCACGCCGAGGCATTGTTGCAGATAGATTTGGCGTGGCGTGGAAACGAGCAAGTCCTGACCGCGGACAATATGCGTTATGCCTTGATCGGCATCGTCGGCAACCACGGCAAGCTGATATGCCCAATAGCCGTCGGCACGAAGCAGGACAAAATCGCCGATGTCGTGTGCCAGATTTTGTGCGTAATGTCCGACAATGCCGTCTGAAAAACCGATCACGCGATCGGGAGCTTGAATGCGCCATGCCGGCGTTTTGTTTTGCGTGTCGGGTCTTTGCTGAGGATTGCGGCAACGGCCGTTATATACAAATCCGTCTGCGCCATGTGTTGCCGCCGCCTGCCAGTCTTTGCGGCTGCAATAGCAAGGATACACCAGTCCGGCTGCTTTGAGGCGGTCGAGGGTGTCTTGATACAGGTCGTAACGGCGGCTTTGATAGGCGACTTCGCCATCCCACTCAAAGCCGAAAGCCTCAAGCGTGCGCAAAATGTCGGCAGCGGCGCCGGGCATTTCGCGTGGAGGATCAAGGTCTTCAATGCGGACCAGCCATTTGCCCTGATGAGCGCGTGCGTCGGCATAGGAGGCGACGGCGGTCAGTAGGGAACCGATATGAAGCAGGCCGGTAGGGCTGGGGGCGAAACGTCCTATATACATGGCAGGGTGGTTTTGTAGGGCAGGGATAGTATGCCTGCACGGTATTCAAATCGTGATAGAAAAGGGCGTGCCATACACGCCCGAATTTGGGTTTCAGACGGCCTGAGACTTTTCAAAATAATTTAAGTTTCTCAGCCGTCCGTTCAATCCGCTTAAGCCAAGGGAGCAAGCAGTTTGGCGAAAGCGTCTTCAAATTGTTTCAAACCGTCTTCCTGCAAACGAATTGCCAAAGTTTCGACATCAATGCCGAGTTTCGCGGTTTCGGCAAGTTGCGCTTGGGCTTCGTCCACACCTTCGGTCAAAGTGGCTTTGGCGGTGCCGTGGTCGATAAAGGCTTTGAGTGTGGCATCGGGAACGGTGTTGACGGTATGGGCGCCAATCAGGCTGTCAACATACAAAGTGTCAGGATAGGCAGGGTTTTTCACGCCGGTAGATGCCCATAAAAGTTGTACGCGGTTGGCACCTTTTTCGGCAAGTGCGGCAAATTCGCTGCTGCCGAAGTATTGCGCCCAATCTTGATAGGCGGCTTTGGCCAGCGCAATGGCGACTTTACCTTTGAGGTGTTCGGGCAGAGTGGTGTCCAATGCGGCATCGACACGGGAAATAAAGAAGCTGGCGACAACTTGGATATGGGAAACGTCGTGTCCTGCTTCCAAACGTTTGGCAATGCCGCGCGTGTAGGCCGCATAGGCTTTGAGGGTTTGGGTGCGGGAGAAGAGCAGGGTCAGGTTGACGCTGATGCCGTCTGAAACGAGGGTTTCAAGCGCTTCGATGCCTTCGTCGGTTGCCGGTACTTTAATCATGACATTTTTACGGCCGATGGCGGCGTGCAGGCGGCGCGCTTCTTCAACCGTGCCTTGTGCGTCTTTGGACAATTCAGGCGAAACTTCGAGGCTGACGAAGCCTGTTTTGCCACCGGTGGATTCGTGTTCGGCAAGGCACACGTCGCAAGCGGCTTGCACATCGGCAACCGCCATGGTTTCGTAGCGTTGTTTTGGCGTCAGGTCTTGTTGTTTGAGCGCGGCTACTTCATCGGCGTACAGGGAGTCTCCGGCAAAGGCTTTTTGGAAAATGGCAGGATTGGAAGTTACGCCACACACACCTTGTTTCAGCATTTCTGCCAATTCGCCGCTTTGTACCAGCGAACGGGAGAGGTTGTCCAACCAGATTTGTTGTCCTAATGCTTTAACGTCCGATAAAATAGTCATCTCTGATTCCTTTTACATAATAGGTTTGTTTGTTGAAGTGGCGGTAATGCTACGCCGATTCGATGAATTTGAACAGTTTACAGCCGATTAATTTGGGCAAAACAAACCTAAATTCAAGCACGAAAGGTGGCTTTGATGGCGGAAAACACACTTTATCTCGACTGGGCGCGCGATGTATTGAATACGGAAGCCGAAGGTTTGCGTGAAATTGCGGCGGCTTTGGATCATGATTTTGTCCGTGCGGCGGAAGCGTTGTTGCACTGCAAGGGCAGGGTCGTCATTACCGGCATGGGCAAGTCCGGACACATCGGCCGCAAAATGGCGGCAACCATGGCTTCCACCGGCACGCCTGCGTTTTTCGTCCATCCTGCCGAAGCAGCGCACGGCGATTTGGGCATGATTGTGGACCACGATGTCGTGGTTGCCATTTCCAATTCCGGCGAAAGCGATGAAATTGCAGCGATTATTCCGGCGTTGAAACGTAAAAACATCACGCTTATTTGTATCACTGCCCATCCGACTTCGACCATGGCGCGTCATGCCGATATCCATATTACCGCGGCGGTTTCCAAAGAGGCGTGCCCGCTCGGCCTTGCGCCGACTTCCAGTACGACTGCCGTAATGGCCTTGGGCGATGCGTTGGCGGTTGTCCTGCTGCGCGCACGCGCGTTTACGCCCGACGATTTTGCTTTAAGCCATCCGGCCGGTAGCCTGGGCAAACGCCTGCTTCTGCGCGTGGCGGATATTATGCACAAAGACGAAGCTCTGCCTGCCGTTTTGTTGGGTACGCCGTTGAAAGAAGCCATTGTCCGCATGAGTGAAAAAGGCTTGGGCATGTTGGCGGTAACCGATGCCGAAGGCCGTTTGAAAGGCGTATTTACCGATGGCGACTTGCGCCGTCTGTTTCAAGAACGCGACAGCTTTGCCGGTTTGAAAGTGGACGACATCATGCACGCTTCGCCGAAAACCATTTCCGCCGACCGCCTTGCCACCGAAGCTTTGAAAGCCATGCAAAGCGGCCATGTGAACGGTTTGCTGGTGGTCGAAGAAAACGGCGTGCTGATTGGTGCGCTGAATATGCACGATTTATTGATGGCACGAATTGTCTGAATCGACGGCAAAAACGTTTTCAGACGGCCTTATGCTAGAATAGGCCGTCTGAAATAAGGAAACCTTATGCAAAACCTCTCTTCCGACCTGCAACAACGCGCTTTAGGTATCAAACTGCTGATACTGGATGTGGACGGCGTTTTGACCGACGGCCGCATTTTTATCCGCGACAACGGCGAAGAAATCAAATCGTTCCACACTTTGGACGGACACGGTTTGAAAATGCTTCAGGCCGGCGGCGTGCAAACTGCGATTATTACCGGCCGCGATGCGCCTTCCGTCGGTATCCGCGTGAAGCAGCTCGGTATCAACTATTACTTCAAAGGCATTCACGACAAACGTGCCGCCTACGCCCAATTACGCGAACATGCCGGTGTGGAGGAGCATGAGTGCGCCTTTGTCGGCGACGATGTTGTCGATTTGCCCGTGATGGTGCGTTGCGGATTGGCGGTCGCCGTTCCTGAGGCGCATTGGTTCACTTTGCAATACGCCCATTATGTAACCCGACGATCCGGCGGCGCAGGTGCGGTGCGTGAAGTGTGCGATTTGATTATGCAGGCGCAAGGTACGCTTGAACCTGCTTTGAAAGAGTATGTACGATGAAAATCAGATGGCGTTACGGAATCGCCTTTCCGCTGGTGTTGGCCGTTTCACTCGGCGCACTGGCGGCGTGGCTCGGCCGCATCAGCGAAGTGCAGGTTGAAGAAGTCGTCCTCAATCCGAATGAGCCGCAATATTCGATGAAAGGCATCAACGGCAAACGTTTTGACCAAGAAGGCCGTCTGAAAGAAAACCTGAGCGCGGTCGATGCCGTCCAATATCCGAATAGCGCAGACGTGCATTTGGACAAACCACATCTTTCGTTTTACCGCGACGGCAGCCTGCTGTATGAAGTCGGCAGCGATAAGGCAGCGTACAATATTCAAAACAAAAAAGTCGTTTTTGAACAGAATGTTGTCTTAAATAAAGCGGCAGATGCCAAGCGTTTGGCCGGCATCGTCAAAACCGAACGTTTGAATGTTGATACCGAAGCGCAATACGCCCATACCGACAGCCCCGTTACTTTCCAATACGGACAGTCCGGCGGTCAGGCAAACGGCATGACTTATGACCACAAAACCGGTTTGCTGAATTTCCCTTCCAAAGTGAAAGCCACAATTTATGATACAAAAAATTTGTAAAACCTTAGCCCTTGTTGCCGTTTTTGCCGCCAGCCCGGCCTTTGCTCTGCAAAGCGACAGCAAGCAGCCGATTCAAATCGAAGCCGACCAAGGCTCGCTTGACCAAAACAACCAAAGCACCACCTTTTCCGGCAACGTCATCATCAAACAAGGCACGCTCAATATCCGTGCCGGCAGCGTGACCGTTTCGCGCAACGACAAAAGCGAGCAGTTGATGAAAGCCACCGGTTCGCCCGTCAAATTCAGCCAAGAGTTGGACGGCGGCAAAGGCGTGGTCAACGGCCAAGCCAATACTGTAACGTATTCTTCTGCAGCCAGTCTGGTTACCCTGACCGGTAATGCCAAAGTACAGCGCGGCGGCGATGTGGCCGAAGGTGCGGTCATCACTTACAACACCAAAACCGAGGTTTACACCATCAACGGCAGCGCCAAATCCGGTGTGAAATCCGCCGCCAAATCCGGCCGCGTCAGCGTGGTCATCCAGCCGTCCAGCACGCAGAAAAACAAATAAGAAAACACATAAAAAGGCCGTCTGAAAAAGGTTCAGACGGCCTGAGGTCAATATCGAAAGTCAACAGAATATGAGCGCAAACAACAGCCGTCTTGTGGTTCAAAACCTGCAAAAAAGTTTCAAAAAACGCCAAGTCGTCAAAAGCTTCTCCCTTGAAATCGAAAGCGGCGAAGTCATCGGCCTGCTCGGCCCCAACGGCGCGGGTAAGACCACCAGCTTTTACATGATTGTTGGCCTGATTGCCGCCGATGCAGGCAGCGTGATGCTGGACGGCCAAGAGTTGCGTCACCTGCCCATTCACGAACGCGCCCGCCTCGGCGTCGGCTATCTGCCGCAGGAAGCCTCGATTTTCCGCAAAATGACCGTGGAACAAAATATCCGCGCCATTTTGGAAATCAGCATAAAGGACAAAAGCCGCATCGATGCCGAACTGGAAAAACTGTTGGCAGATTTGAATATCGAGCGCCTGCGCAACAACCCTGCGCCGTCCTTGTCCGGTGGCGAACGCCGCCGTGTCGAAATCGCACGCGTGCTGGCCATGCAGCCGCGTTTCATTTTGTTGGACGAACCTTTTGCCGGCGTTGACCCGATTGCCGTCATCGATATTCAGAAAATCATCGAGTTCCTCAAATCACGCGGTATTGGCGTATTGATTACCGACCACAACGTGCGCGAAACCCTCAGCATCTGCGACCGTGCCTACATCATCAGCGACGGTACGGTATTGGCTTCAGGCAAGCCGGATGATTTGGTCAACAATGAACAAGTCCGTTCGGTTTACTTGGGTGAAAATTTCAAATATTGAATGCATATTTGACGGTATATGAGACCCTTATTTCAATTGAGGGCGGCTATAAATATTGGAATAATCACTAAAAATACAAATATAATACCTATAACCTAGTTTTTCAGACGGCCCTCCGTACAAAGGCCGTCTGAAAAACTATCCATACACTTCGAAAAAAACACTATGTCTTCACTCGTCCTTAAACTCAAACAGACCCAGCAGCTCAACCAGCGGCTGCAGCAGTCTTTGCGCATCTTACAGATGTCGGGTCTTGAGCTTGAGCGCGAAGTGGAAGACTGGTTATTAGACAATCCTCTGCTTGAGCGTCCGGAAAGCGATGAGTTTGCCGATAGCGGGCTCAATCGTGCCGTCACCATGCCGCGCGCAGGTCAGCAGTTGAGCGGCGACGATGCCGAAGATATTTGGAGCAACATCGCCGAAGAAGAGGATTTCAAACACTATCTGCATGCCCAAGTGTGCGAGCATCCGCTCTCGCAAGTGGAAGCGGCCTATGTTCATGTCTTGATTGATTTTTTGGATGAACAAGGCTACCTCACCGACAGCCTCGAAGAAATCATCGACCACACGCCGTTGGAATGGATGCTGGACGAAGAAGCCCTGCAAAATGCGCTGGATGTGTTGCAAACTTTTGATCCTCCCGGCGTGGCGGCGGCGGATTTGACCGAGTCGCTCATGTTGCAACTGATGCGTTTGCCGGCTTCTCCGGCCAGACAAATGGCCGCGCATTTGGTGCAAAGTTCGCTTCAAGACTTAGGCAAAAACCGCAAACAAAACGTTCTGCGTTTCCGTAAACTTTATCCCGATACCGACAGCAAAACCATAGAAGCCGCGCTCGATATGATTGCCGGGCTCAATCCCTATCCGGCCTACGGCTTCGCCTCTGCCACGCCTACGCCTTATATTCAGCCTGACGTTTGGGTCAAAGAGGGCAAGGACGGCTGGGAAGTCATCAGCAACGAAGCGGCTTGGCCGAAGCTGCAGCTTAATCAGGAATATTGCGACCTGATGAAATCAGAGGAAGAGGGCGCACCGGAGTGGAAGGAAAAAATCAACGAAGCCAAGCAGCGCATTGATTCTTTGGAGCTGCGTAAAAGCACGGTCCTCCGCCTTGCCGAGTATATCGTCAAAAATCAGGAAGATTTTTTCATCTTCGGAGAAATCGGCCTGTCGCCCATGCTGATGAAAGATGCCGCCGCCGAATTGGGTTTGGCGGAAAGTACCATCTCGCGTGCCGCTAATCAGAAATATTTGTCTTGCCCGCGCGGCCTGTTTGCGTTACGCTATTTCTTCACACAGGCAGTCAATGCCGACGATGACGGCGAAGGGTTCAGCCAAGGTGCAATCAAAGCCGTATTGAGCCAGCTGATTGAAAGCGAAGACAGCAGCAAACCCTATTCGGATGAGACCCTCGTCAAATTATTAAAACAACGCGGCATTGAAATCGCCAGACGTACAGTTGCTAAATATAGAGAATCATTAGACATCCCACCGGCACACAAACGAAAATTTACCGAGTAGATATATTCCGATCCGTTTTGACGGACTAACCAACCGAAGGAGCTGTATCATGAATCTGAAAATCACCGGTCTGAATTTTGATGTTACCGAAGCCATCAAAAACTACGTTTCCGACAAGTTGGCACGAATCAGCCGCCACGCCGACAACATCATCTCCGTGACCATCACGCTCTCGGTGGAAAAAGTCAGCCAGAAAGCCGAAGCTGATGTACATTTGGCAGGCAAAGATTTGCACGTTGAAGCGATTGAACAGGATATGTACGCCGCAATTGATGTTTTGATGGACAAGCTCGACCGCGCTGTTTTGAAACATAAAGAAAAAAGCGGTGATGTCCGCAGTACTGTCAAACCTGAAGCAGAATAAAATTTTTGTATGATAAAGGCCGTCTGAACATTCAGACGGCCTTTTGTTTTACTAGAAGTTTTAGACTGGCAATCTAGTTACTCACTTTTTCGCCATTCCATGGTGCCACTTTAAACAGCAGCAACATGCCCGGTATGCCCAAAGCAAAACACAGCCAGTAAAAATTAAAGTAACCCATCGCTTCAATCAGATAACCTGCCGAAGCATTGATAAATGTACGCGGTACAGCGGAAAGGCTGGTGAAGAGGGCTAATTGAGTGGCCGTAAATACTGGATTGGTTTCACGAGCCATATAGGCAACAAATGCTGCTGTACCTAAACCAACACCAGCTGCTTCTGCACCAATCACGGCCGCAAGCATCATTTGCTCTGTCAGTGTGATGGTTTCAAACTTGCCAAAATTTGCCAGCCAAGCAAAGCCTAGAATAGTAACCCATTGCGCCACGCCGAAAATCCACAAAGCTCTATTGATGCCGAGCTTTATCATCCAAATACCGCCTACAATACCGGCAATGACAGCAGGCCATAAACCGGCATTTTTGGCAATGAGGCCGATGTCGGTTTTGCTGAAGCCCATGTCCAGATAAAACGGCGTTGCCAGAGACGTTGCCATACTGTCGCCCAGTTTGTAGAGAAAGATAAACAGCAATACCAATATGGCCTGTTTGATTCCTTTGCGGGAGAAGAACTCACTGAAAGGGTCTGAAACCGTTTGGGCAAATGTACGCGACACAGATGGTGGAATGTCAGGTTCTTTAGCTAAAAACAGGGTCATCAGCAGACCGGGCAGCATAAACAGTGCAGTAATGATGAATACGTTGTGCCAAGGCATTAAGTCGGCCAGAATCAAGCTGAGCGAGCCGGGTACCAAAGCGGCGATACGGTAGGCATTGACGTGGATGGAGTTGCCCAAGCCTAATTCTTCATCTGACAAAATTTCGCGGCGAAATGCATCCAATACAATATCTTGGCTGGCAGAGAAAAAGGCGACCACCAACGATAAGCCCATAATTACATATAAATGCTGAGCAGGATTTAGGAAGGCGTAAATGAGCAAGGTCAGCAGCAAACCAATTTGCGTAACCAGCATCCAACCGCGTCGCCGTCCTAAAAAAGGTAATCTGACCAAATCAATGACGGGAGACCAGATAAATTTCCAAGTGAAAGGCAGCCCGATAAGTGCCATCAGGCCGATGGTTTTCAAATCGACATGTTCGCTGCGCAACCATGCCGGAATCAGGTTGATCAGAAAATAAAGCGGCAGCCCCGAAGTGAAGCCTGTAAAGATACAAATCAGCATACTGCGCGAGAAAATTCGCTGCATAGTGCTGGGTTGGGGTGCGGTTGTCATAGTGGAATCAATAAAAAAGAAAAGGGATATTGTAGCAAAGATGGGGGATATGGCGAATGAGCTTCTGCTATCTTTATTGAATAAAGGCCGTCTGAAACTTTGACAAATTAAGTTTCAGACGGCCTTTTGTTGGAACAACTGGTTTGGCGGGCAACGGAGACTTCAGGACGGAAGAAGGGTTGCTTGGGTGTATTTATAAAATTGAAGTTAAGAAAGTTTCAGACGACCCCTAGAGATCGTTTGAACGATGAGAAATATCAGTGGTAATTTGTGCCGTCAGTGTAGCCGTTTCCTGATTTGTCCACAGCAAAAGCAGAAATCGGACCGACCGTTACTGTCCCTTTAGGCTGAGTTTCTTGATAATACTCATATGCTGCAACACCCATACCAGTTGCAGCACCAACAGCAGCACCAATTGTGCCGCCGACCATAATAGCTGGTCCGGCAGGAATACTGCCAAAAGCTATACCGACACCCAGACCAATACCTGCACCAATTGATCCTCCTATTTATGCACCATTTGCTCCTCCTTGAAGGATTCTCTCTCCTAAGCCTCCTCCATAAATTAGTTCCAGATCCTCAATGGATAGTTCAATCATGTTATTTTTCCTTTTCAAAAAAATTAGATGTAGAATATTGAGTCAATACACCCAATATGGAAAAAATAATAAAAGCATGAATATAAATCATAAAATCAACATTATCTCCTTGGTAGCTTTCATAAATAAAAACGATTGGTATTGATATACAAATTAAAATATACAGGTACTTTGAAATTACCAGTAACTTATACACAAATTTTGATTTCATAGCCTAGTCTTTCATTTGAATAAAATCTACCCTAATCAACTTTCCAACCAACTTCCTAACTTCTTCATGCTTTCCCTGATTGAAGTTAACCAGTAGATTTTTCAACAATATGTATATTATGTCAAATAATAAATGGTAATTGTCACATTCAAATATTAAGGATAACCTACTTTGAAACTATATCGCTTTGATGCGTAATTCTATAAAAAACATTGAATTTTCATGTTTTCTATTTATCCAGTATTTTGGAGTTGATAAGTGAGAGCAAAAAACTTTGGAAATCTACGATTCTCCTTCCAACACCTCATCATTTCTCTAGAGAATTTAGGCAAAGGCGATATTGATAACTCATTTCATTAAATGGAACCAAATGAGAATGATTTATTTTTAAAATCCTTTTAAATTAATGGGTTGCATAAAAATTGATAAAATAAAATTGATTATTCTCAATAAAATGAGTAAAATTCATCCGCAAATACAAATTTTGTATTGTGATACATCTATTAACCGCATTGAGAAAAGGAGTTAGTTATGCTAAGTAAGTCAATTACAGCAAAATTAAACGAACAAATCAATCTCGAGTTGTATTCATCAAATGTCTATTTGCAAATGAGTGCATGGTGCCATAAACATGGTTATGAAGGCGCTGCAGCATTTTTACTTCGTCATGCCGATGAAGAATTGGAACATATGCAAAAGTTGTTTACTTATGTGAGCGAAACCAGTGGAATGCCTTTGTTAGGTAAAATTGACGCCCCTAAACACGATTACGCTTCATTAAAAGAAGTTTTTGAAACAACACTTGAACACGAAAAACTAGTGACATCTAAAATTAATGAGTTAGTTGAGAGTACTTTTGCAGAAAAGGATTACTCTACTTTTAACTTCTTACAATGGTATGTAGCTGAACAGCATGAAGAAGAAAAATTATTTAACAGTATTGTTGATAAATTCAAACTTCTTGGTGAAAGTGGTACAGCGCTCTACTACATTGATCGTGAATTAAAAACTTTATAAGAATAGGAGAAATAAAATGTTATCAAATAGCGTGATTAAACTATTAAATGATCAAATGAATTTAGAGTTTTATTCTTCTAACTTATATTTACAAATGAGCGCCTGGTGCGAACAACAAGGTTTCGAAGGAGCTGCAAAATTTTTATCAGAGCATGCGGCTGAGGAAATGCAGCATATGCGTAAACTCTTCACTTATTTAAATGAGACCGGCGCATTGGCTATCATCACACAAATTGATGAACCACCTCATCAATTTTCATCATTGAAACAAGTACTTGAATTAACTTATGAACATGAAAAGTTAATTACCTCTAAAATCAATGAATTAGTTGATAGAACTTTTGAAGAGAAAGACTACTCTGCCTTTAACTTCTTACAATGGTATGTGGCTGAACAACATGAAGAAGAAAAATTATTCAGTGGAATTTTGGATAAATTAAATCTTCTTGGTGAAGATGGTAAAGGTTTGTTCTTAGTTGATAAAGATTTAGGCGCATTAACAACAAACAACTAATCAAGTCTGATGAAAAAGGCTAAGTCATTATAGATTTAGCCTTTTTTTATATCAAAATCTGGCTACTTTTGTCTAAAAGTGCGGTGCTTTAACGGTTCATTCTTACCGCCGATTAGGTTTTTGAAATGTCCGTAAGACAGGCAGATATGCTTGTCTTACGGATATTTTATTTTCAGACGGCCTTCGATACTGCGTTGCAGTTGCGGTAGAAGGCAATCAGACCGTTGGTGGAGCTGTCGTGTGCCGGTGTGCCGCGTTCGAGTTCGGGTTCGATGGTTTTGGCCAGTTCTTTACCGTATTCTACGCCCCATTGGTCGAAGGGGTTGATACGCCAAATCACACCCTGTACGAAGGTGCGGTGTTCGTAAGCCGCCATCAGCATGCCGAGGTTGAAAGGTGTCAGGCTGTCGATGAGCAAGCTGTTGCTCGGGCGGTTGCCGGGGAATTCTTTTTGCGGTGCAAGGCGGTCGCGTTCGTCTTGGGGTAGGGCGGCCAATTCGATTTGCACTTCGTCTAAGGTCTTACCTTTCATCAGCGCTTCGGCTTGTGCGAAGGCATTGGCAACGGTAAAGCGGTGTTGGCGGTGGTTGCCGTAGACTGTGGTCATGGGGACGATGAAATCGACGGGAATCAGACGCGTACCTTGGTGTAGAAGCTGGAAGTAGGCATGTTGACAGTTGACGCCTTCATCGCCGAAGACAATGCCACCGGTGGTGCAGGAAACGGGTTGGCCGTCTGAAGTACGCTGTTTGCCGAGGCTTTCCATATCGAGCTGGTTGAGCCACGGGGTAAAGAGGCGCATGTTGTGGCTGTATGGGACAACGGTTTGGCCGTCTGAATGTTGGAAGTTGTTGTACCAAACGTTGATGAGTGCCATCAGGACGGGAATATTGCGGCGGAATGGTGTCTCGAAGAAATGGGTATCCATCGCGTGTGCGCCGGCCAGCATTTTGCGGAATGCTTTTTCGCCGACGGCAACCATCAGCGGCAGGCCGATAGGCGACCAGACGGAATAGCGGCCGCCGACCCAGTCGGACATGGCGAAAACTTTGTCGGGGGAGATGCCGAAGTTTTGGGCTGCGGCCACATCGGCGGAAATGGCGCAGAAGTGGCGGTAGATGCCGGAATCAGGCAAACCTGCATCACGGTACCAAGTACGCGCCGCGTAGGCATTGAGCAGGGTTTCCGGTGTGCGGAATGATTTGCTGGCAATGCTGAATACGGTGGTTTCGGGATTGAGGCCGAGAAGGGTTTGGGTCAGGTCCGCATCATCGGAGTTGCTGACAAAGTGGACGCGGATGTTTTGCCAATAAGGCTGCAGCGCCTGTGTAGCCATGCGCGGGCCCAAATCGGAGCCGCCGATACCGATGTGAACCAAGTCGGTAATCGGTTTGCCGGTAATGCCTGCGTGGGTGCCGTCTAAAAGTTGGCGTGCGAATTCGAGGGTGCGGTTGAGTTCGTGATGAACTTTGGACACGATGTTTTCACCATCGACGTAAACAGGTTTGGCATTGGCAGGCAGCCGCAGGGCGGTGTGGAGAACGGCGCGGTGTTCGCTGGTGTTGATTTTTTCACCGCTGCTCATGGCCTGCATATATTGTGGCAAATCGGCTGCTTCGGCCAGTTGGCACAATAAATCAAGGGTATTTTCATCTAGGCGGTTTTTACTGTAATCAAATAACAAACCATGCAGAATTTCGTGCATATTGTTGAAACGTTCGGCATCTGCGGTGAAGCGTTCGCGCAGGGTAACGTGTTGAGTAGCGGCATGATGGGCTTCCAAGGCTTGCCATGCGTCTGAGTATGCGGACATCTCGTTTCCTTAGTATGTAACGGTAAAATAAGCAGGATAGATAGGTATTTCCTGCTTTTTTGTAGTGGCTTGTAGTTTAACAAATTTGAACAGATTTTGGGAGATGGCGTGGGCGGTTTTGTTTAAGAAATGTATGCAAAATGCAATAGAAACGGTTGATTATCATCAAGTTTCTGTAAAAAAGGGGGTATGACACCGATGTCTGCTGTGTTATCCTATGTAACATTATTGAAATCCTGTCGGGGCGGGTCCGTAAGATGGCTACAATTTATGATGTCGCTGCTTATGCCGGGGTGTCTCCCAAGACGGTCAGCCGGGTAATTAACGGCGATGCGCCGGTCAGCGATAAAACCCGTTCCAAAGTAGAAACAGCGATTGCCGCTTTGGGCTATATCCCGTCTTCTGCGGCGCGGATTATGCGGTCCCACCGTTCTGGCTTGGTCGGCCTGATTACCGGCGCCATTTCGCGGACGGGCGAGAATACGGGCGGACACGGCATTCCGGATATGTTCTTGATTAAGGGCATTCAGCAGCGGATTCGCGCACAAGGCAAGATTTTGATGATTGCCGACATCGACAACAAGCCGGGGCAGCCCGGTCAGATGGAGCCGCTGATTCGTACCTTTATGGAGCATCGTGCCGAGGGGATTTTATATGTGGCAGGTTTCCATCAGGAAGTATTGCTACCGGAAGTGCCCAACCGTTGTCCGATGGTGTTGGTCAACTGTTTTGATTTGGCAGGTACGCCGTCGGTTTTGCCGGATGACGAAGCAGGGCAGTATGGCTTGGTGCGCCGGATTATCCAAAGCGGACACAAACGGATTGCTTATGTGACTTTGCAGCCGGGCGTGGAAGCGACGAGATTGAGATTGGCCGGATACCGCCGTGCTTTGGCTGATGCGGATATTGTCTTCGATCCTGATTTGGTGCAAACTGGCTATCCTGACTTCAGCAACGACAGCGGGTCTTTGATTTCGGCTATTTTGAAGCTGCTGTCTTTGCCGCTTCCGCCGACGGTAATTTGTTGCGGTAATGATGAAATGGCAGTGCGCGTGTACGGGATTTTGAGGACGCGCGGCGTACGGGTTCCCGAGCAAGTCTCCGTTGCCGGCTACGATAATCACAGTGCGATTGCGGAAACGCTGTTTCCGCCGTTGACCAGCACCGAGCTGCCGTATCTGCGCATGGGCGCGATGGCGGCTGATTTGCTGTTCCAATACATCGAACATCCGGCCGGTACGGCTCAGCCCGTCAAGGTCGTTGGGGAAACCATCTGGCGTCAGTCTGTGATCAATAAATAGTTTCAGACGGCCTGAAAATAAGCTTTAAACAACACAAACACACATCAAAATAAGATTCATGTAAACGGCCAAAATAAAGGCCGTCTGAAAACGGAGTTGCCTCAGTAAAAAGGGCAGCCCAAATACAATAAAAGCGTCATACCGCTGAAATTGGAGTTTGTTGTTTCCATAGTTTATTACCCAGGAGTAGCCTTCCTATGAAAATCTCCCCACAAGTGGCGATGACACTTCGCCAGATTATGCTGATGAACTTCGGTTTCTTCGGTATTCAATATAGCTTCGGGTTGCAGCAAACTGCGATTAATCCGATTTTCAGCTTTCTTCATGCCGATCCGAGCCAGTTGCCGATTTTGAATATGGCAGGTCCGATTACCGGTTTGCTGGTGCAGCCGATGATTGGTGCGATGAGTGACCGCACTTGGGTGCCTGGATTGGGTCGCCGCCGCCCGTATTTCTTGATTGGCGCCATCGGTTGCAGCCTCTGTCTCTTTATCTATCCGCACGTTACCGCCTTGTGGGTGGCCGTATTGCTGCTGTGGCTCTTGGACATCAGTAATAATACTGCAATGGAACCTTTCCGTGCCTTCATTGCCGATACCGTTCCTGAACACCAGCAATCCACCGGTTTCTTGATGCAGTCTGTGTTTACCGGCTTGGGCATTACCCTGGCCAACGTTTCCCTCTATATCTTCCAACAAATCGGCTGGTTGCAACAAACTTCCGAAGCAGGCATTCCGTATTGGGTATTCGGTTCGTTTTATATTGGTGCGGTCTGCTCCATCGGTTCGGTTTTGATTACCGTTTTATCAACGGCCGAACGCGAGCCCAGCCCTGAAGAAATGGCGGCCATTAAAGCCCAGCCGAGCGGTCCGGCCCATGCTGTTAAAGATATTGTCGTTGCCGTGCGCGAAATGCCGACTGCCCTGTGGCAACTGGCCTTGGTGTATCTCTTCCAATGGTACGCGCTCTTCATCTACTGGCAATATATTTCCCACAGTATCGTCCAATCCGTCTGGGATTCGACCGTTGAAAATACCGAAGCGTATAGCCAAGCGGTTGCATGGACCGGCCTGGTAAACGGTTTTTACAACGTGATAACCTTTATCTCCGCCTTTGGCCTGATGTGGATGGCGCGCAAATACGCCGCCAAATATGTTCACGCCTTTGCCGTAACCCTTGCCGCACTAGCCTTGCTCACCATTCCGCACATCGGCAACAAATACCTGATGTTTGCGCCGATGATTGGTTTCGGTGTCGGTTGGGCAAGTATGATGGGCGTGCCGTTTATGATTGTGGTCGGTTCTATTCCGAAAGAACGTTACGGCGTGTACATGGGTATTGTGAACATGATGATTGTGATTCCAATGCTGATTGAAACCGTATCTTTCGGCTGGGTGTACAGAACTTTCTTGGGTTCAAACCCTGCCAACGCGATGACTTTTGCCGGTGTTTCCCTGGCCATTGCCGCAGCGGTGACCTTAACCATTAAAACTGCGGCCAAACCGGCTACTGCAGAATAACGAAGTTTTGATTTAAAACCAAAATGAAAAGGCCGTCTGAAACATGAAAGGGTTTCAGACGGCCTTTTTTGTCGAAACGGATTCCATTTGCTGACCTGATTCGGAAAGCCTTATTGTCGCTGCGCTACCGTTCATCACTCAAATTGGCTATGACTACCGATTTTGCTTTACAATATCCTTCTTTAATTTATTTCGTTTTACCATCCTGATGACAGAACACATTTCCGCTCCAAGTCCATCTCCTGTCGGTGAAGACTACCTGCTGTTAGGTCAATACGCCGAACGCGCCTATCTCGAATACGCCATGAGCGTGGTCAAAGGCCGCGCGCTGCCTGAAGTTTCAGACGGCCAAAAGCCTGTACAACGGCGTATTTTGTTTGCCATGCGCGATATGGGTTTGACGGCGGGGGCGAAGCCGGTGAAATCGGCACGCGTGGTCGGCGAGATTTTGGGTAAATACCATCCGCACGGCGACAGTTCTGCCTATGAAGCGATGGTTCGCATGGCGCAGGATTTTACCTTGCGCTATCCCTTAATCGACGGCATCGGCAACTTTGGTTCGCGCGACGGCGACGGGGCGGCGGCGATGCGTTACACCGAAGCGCGGCTGACGCCGATTGCGGAATTGCTGTTGTCCGAAATCAATCAGGGGACGGTGGATTTTGTGCCGAACTACGACGGCGCGTTTGACGAACCTGTACACCTGCCCGCCCGTCTGCCTATGGTGTTGCTCAACGGTGCGTCGGGCATTGCGGTGGGTATGGCGACCGAAATCCCATCGCACAATTTAAACGAAGTCACACAGGCGGCGATTGCGTTGTTGAAGAAACCGACGCTGGAAACCGCCGACCTGATGCAGTATATCCCTGCGCCCGATTTTGCCGGCGGCGGTCAAATCATCACGCCGGCAGACGAATTGCGTCGGATTTACGAAACCGGCAAAGGCAGCGTGCGCGTGCGTGCGCGTTATGAAATCGAGAAGCTGGCGCGCGGACAATGGCGCGTGATTGTGACCGAGCTGCCGCCGAACGCCAATTCCGCCAAAATCCTTGCCGAAATCGAAGAACAAACCAACCCGAAACCGAAAGCGGGAAAAAAGCAGCTCAACCAAGACCAGCTCAACACCAAAAAGCTGATGCTGGATTTAATCGACCGCGTGCGCGACGAGTCAGACGGCGAACATCCTGTGCGTCTTGTATTTGAACCAAAATCCAGCCGCATCGATACGGATACTTTCATCAACACGCTGATGGCGCAGACTTCTCTGGAAGGCAATGTGTCCATGAACTTGGTAATGATGGGTTTGGACAACCGCCCTGCGCAGAAAAACCTGAAAACGATTTTGCAGGAATGGTTGGATTTCCGCGTCGTTACCGTAACACGCCGTCTGAAATTCCGTTTGAGTCAAGTGGAAAAACGGTTGCACATCCTCGAAGGCCGTCTGAAAGTCTTTCTGCACATTGACGAAGTGATTAAAGTCATTCGTGAATCAGATGATCCGAAAGCCGATTTAATGGCGGCGTTCGGGCTGACCGAAATCCAAGCCGAAGACATTTTGGAAATCCGCCTGCGTCAGTTGGCGCGTTTGGAAGGTTTCAAACTCGAAAAAGAATTGAACGAGTTGCGCGAAGAACAAGGTCGTCTGAATATTCTTTTGGGCGACGAAAACGAAAAACGTAAGCTAATTATCAAAGAGATGCAGGCGGACATGAAGCAGTTTGGTGACGCGCGCCGCACGCTGGTGGAAGAGGCCGGACGCGCCGTGCTGACACAAACCACCGCCGACGAACCCATCACGCTGATTCTGTCGGAAAAAGGCTGGATACGCAGCCGTGCCGGACACAACCTTGATTTGAGCCAAACCGCGTTCAAAGAAGGCGACCGCCTCAAGCAAACCATCGAAGGCCGCACGGTTTTACCCGTCGTCATCCTGGATTCATTGGGCAGAACCTATACGCTTGATGCCGCCGAAATCCCCGGCGGACGCGGCGACGGCGTGCCGGTTTCATCCTTAATCGAGCTGCAAAACGGCGCGAAACCCGTCGCCATGCTCACTGGTCAGCCCGAACAGCATTACTTGCTTTCAGGCAGCGGCGGCTACGGCTTTATCACCAAGTTGGCCGATATGATCGGACGCGTGAAAGCGGGTAAAGTGATCATGACCGTGGACAGCGGCGAAACCGTCCTGCCGCCGGTTGCCGTCTATGCTTCTTCGCTGATCAATCCCGACTGCAAAGTCGTACTGGCCAGCAGCGACCACCGTCTCTTGGCGTTTTCCATCGGCGAACTCAAAGTCATGCCTAAAGGCCGCGGTTTGCAGCTGATGTCGTTGGCTGAGGGTGCATCTTTGGAACACATTATGGTGACGACCTCTCCTGAGTTTACCGTTGTATCGGTCGGCCGACGCGGCGCAGAACATCAGGAAAAACTGCGTATTGCCGATATTGACGGCAAACGCGGTAAAAAAGGCAAGGTATTGGAAATATCAGGCCGTCTGAAAAGTTTGTCCTGAAACAAGAACAAATATATCTAAATAAATTAAATTTATACGACATTGCATGATAATAAAAAAGGTTCACTTATGAACAGAGCCAATCTTCAAGAACTGGGTAATCTGAGGGAGCGGATTCCCGGTGTAATCAACATTGCCCGAATAGCCATCGTCTTGCCGCTTTTGGTTTTGCACGCGTTCGGCAGCTACACGGGTGGCAACCTGATTGGCGTTTCGTTGCCGGCCGTTGAGTTTTATATCTGGGTAACGCTGTATTTCTTCCTGATTATGCTCTCCGTGCTCCGCCCGGGCTGGCAGTGGCAGTCTTTGGATTTGCCCAATGCCAGTGCCGTGGTCGACATCACCATGATGATGGTTTTGGTGTATATCTCCGGCGGTACGGCTTCTGGTTTCGGAATTTTGGTTTTGCCGTTTGTCGCCACGTCGTGTCTGCTCAGTTATGGCCACTATCCTATGCTGTATGCAGGCTATACGGCAATGTTGTTTATTTTGAACCTGTTTTTAGACGGCAGTATGCGTTTCGATTCATTTAATTGGGATGCAAAATCAGTGGCGAATTCTTTGATGCTGATCGGCGCCAGCTATCTGGTGGCGATGCTGACCTCGTTTGCCGCCCGTTATCTGGAGCAGGCCACAGAGTCCGCCAGCCGCCATCAACTGGCCTACCGCCGTATCAGCGGCTTGAACCATTTGGTTTTGAACCGCGTACAGGAAGCGGTTGTGGTGATTGATGCGACCCAACGCGTGTGGCTGTTTAACAAACAGGCAAAAATCTATTTCCCCAGCCTGATTATCGATCAGCAGGAAATCGTGTTCGGCGAACTGGTGGCTCGCTGGCAGCGTCAACCCGACAAACCTTTTGAAACCGATATCCATATTTTCCAACACGCCATGCACGTCCGAGCCGTTCCGCTGATTCAGGAGCAAACCGAGCTGCTGATGTTGTACGTCCGCTCATTGCGTGAAGTGGCTGCGGAGGCCATGTCCACCAAGCTGACTTCGCTTGGACAGTTGACTGCCAACCTTGCCCACGAAATCCGTAATCCGATGTCCGCCATCCGTCATGCCAGCGATTTGTTGCAAGAGGGCGATGAGGCAGACCCGCTCAAGGCCAAGCTCTACAACATCATCGACAGCAATATCCAACGCATCGACAAGATGTTGGAAGACGTATCCCTGCTTAACAAACGCGACAACATCAGCCGCCAGCCGATTAATCTGATGAAATTCTGGTTGGAGTTCAAGCAGGAATTCACCTTGAACAATCCCGATGCCATCGGCTGTCTGCGCATGAATATGGACGGCAACAACCTGACCGTATTGGTTGACCCCATGCACTTGCAGCAAGTGATGTGGAACTTATGCAACAATGCTTGGCGACACAGCCGTCAGGACGAAAACGCCATTACCGTCCTTATCCGTTCAAGCGGCAGGATGCATATTTCCATCGTAGTGGCGGACAACGGCAAAGGCGTGCCGCCCGATGTACGAAACCATCTGTTCGAGCCGTTTTACACCACCGAAAAACAAGGTACCGGTTTGGGGCTTTACGTCGCACGCGAGTTGGCACACGCCAATATGGGGCAGCTGCATTATCACCCTGAAATGAACGGGTTTGAACTGATTTTACCGAAGGAGCAAGCGCAGGATGAATAAATTGCAAGAGCCGGTTTTGGTTGTCGATGACGAGGCAGACATCCGCGACCTGATGGAAATGACCCTGATGAAAATGGGTCTGCGCGTCGATACTGCGGCTGGTGTTGAAGAAGCCAAAGACAGGCTAGACAACAACGATTATTCGCTGGTGTTGACCGATATGCGTATGCCCGACGGCTCAGGCCTCGAGGTTGTCCAATACATTGATGAACTGATGCTCGACACGCCCGTCGCCGTGATTACGGCTTTCGGCAATGCTGACCAAGCCGTTGAAGCCTTGAAAGCAGGGGCGTTTGATTATCTGCAAAAACCGATTACGCTGTCGCAGTTGCGTTCGTTGGTTAAATCGGCAGTATCGGTTTCCGACAATACTGCCGAACCCACGCCGTCTGAAAAAGTCAAATCGCAGCCTGCGCCTGTTTCTGCCGCCCTGTATAAACCCGAACCTCAGCCGGTCAAGCCTATCGTTACGCCTCCTAAGAGTGTACAGAGCGAATTTAACCGGCCTTTGACTGTTCCGGAAGGGCTCAATTCCTTAAAAGAGCGTTTTTCGGCCGGCAACATCAATCCTACTTTGCAACAAGATGCACCTATATTGGAAGGCGAGGACGATATGCCGCGCCTGTTGGGTACTTCGCCGCAAATGGTCGAAGTGCGCCACCTGATTCGCAGATTGGCCCACAGCCTTGTTCCTGTTTATATCTCCGGCGAGTCCGGTACGGGTAAAGAGCAGGCGGCGCGCACGATTCACGAGCTGTCCGACCGCGCTGACAAACCGTTTATTGCCGTCAACTGCGGAGCCATTCCTGAAAACCTGATGGAAAGCGAATTTTTCGGCTACAAAAAAGGCAGCTTTACCGGCGCGGATCAAGACCGTTTAGGTTTTTTCCAACACGCTGACGGCGGCACTTTGTTCCTTGACGAAGTTGCCGATTTGCCGCTTGCCATGCAGGTCAAACTCCTGCGCGCCATTCAAGAAAAAGCCGTGCGCCGTATCGGCGATGCGCGGGAAACCTCTGTGGATGTGCGCATTATTTGTGCAACCCATAAAAACCTCGAAGCTTTGGTTGAAAGCGGCGCATTCCGTCAGGACTTGTATTACCGCCTCAACGTAGTCTCCCTGCACATGCCGCCTTTGCGCGAAATGCGCGAAGACTTGGGTGCGCTGATTCTGTATCTGCTGTACAAACACCGTCACGGCAATCAAACCTACAAACTCAGCCCGAAAGCCCAAGAAGCCCTGTTGCATTACAGCTATCCCGGCAACTTCCGCGAATTGGAAAACATCCTCGAACGCGCCGTTGCGCTGACGGTTGGCCAAGTGATACAAGTGGACGACTTGCAGATTCAAAACGCCCCACAAGTTAAGGCTGAACGCAGTGGCTTCTCCTTTGACGATATTGCCGAACCTGACGCGCGTGAAACTACGCTCAATCACAGCCCCATTCCGCCGTTTGATCCGCGTACCATGCAGATACAGGATTACCTCGACCAAGTGGAACGCAGCATCATCGAGCAGGCTTTGCGGCAAACCCGTTACAACCGTACCCAAGCCGCCAAACTTTTGGGCATCAGCTTCCGCTCTATGCGCTACCGCATGGAACGCCTGGACATCAATTAAAACGTTCAGACGGCCTGAGTTTTTAAGGCCGTCTGAAACATAAGCCTTATGTACAAGATTTATTTTGACGAAACCGCATCTGTCGAACTTCGCAGCCTTGCCGCGCCTTTCGGGCTGACCGTTATCGACCGGCAGCCTGAAGAAGGCAGTTTCCTTATCGCTGACGAAAGCGGCATCAGTTTGTGCCGCGCCGGTGAAAAAGGCCGTGTCCGCGTTGATTTTGATGGCGGTGCTGCCCATTATCGGCGCACTAAAGGTGGAGGCGAGTTGATTGCCAAAGCCGTCAACCACACTGTACAACCGACTGTCTGGGACGCTACCGGCGGACTGGGGCGCGACAGTTTTGTGCTTGCTTCGTTGGGCTTGAATGTACAAACTTTTGAACAAAATCCTGCTGTCGCCTGTCTACTTTCAGACGGCCTCAACAGGGCAGGGCAAAGTGAAGAGACACGGGAGATTGCCCAACGCATTACTTTGCACTTCGGCAATGCCGTTGATTTAATGCAGGAATTGTCCACGAAAAACGGCAGGCCTGATGTGGTGTACCTTGACCCGATGTATCCGGAGCGTCGCAAAACCGCCGCCGTGAAAAAAGAAATGGCTTACTTTCACGACTTGGTCGGCTCGGCACAAGACGAAGCCGAGTTGTTGGACGCAGCGTTGAATACCGCCAAAAAACGCATTGTCGTCAAACGCCCGCGCTTGGGCGAATTTCTCGACGGGCGCAAACCTGCTTATCAATACACAGGCAAAAGCACGCGTTTTGACGTTTACCTTCCGACAAGGCCGTCTGAAGACTAAAAGCAAACTTGCAACATATCAAAAGAAACCACCGGCGTGATCAGCGCGGCGGCAAAGTGTGATATAAATATCCTTTCCCAAACTTCATTGGAGCAAACTATCATGGAATTAGTATTCATCCGTCACGGACAAAGCGAATGGAACGCGAAAAACCTTTTCACCGGCTGGCGCGATGTCAAGCTGAGCGAGCAAGGTTTGGCAGAAGCCGCGGCAGCAGGTAAAAAGCTGAAAGAAAAGGGCTACGAGTTTGACATCGCCTTTACCTCCGTTCTGACCCGTGCCATCAAAACCTGTAACATCGTTTTGGAAGAATCTGATCAACTGTTTGTTCCACAAATCAAATCATGGCGTTTGAACGAGCGCCACTACGGCCAGCTGCAAGGTATGGATAAAAAACAAACCGCAGAAAAATACGGCGACGAGCAAGTCCACATCTGGCGCCGCAGCTACGACACCCTGCCTCCGCTGCTGGATCCTAAAGACCCTCACTCCGCCCACAACGACCGCCGCTATGCCAACCTGCCTAGCGATGTCGTACCTGATGGCGAAAACCTCAAAGTTACCCTCGAGCGCGTCCTGCCTTTCTGGGAAGACCAAATCGCTCCGGCCATCCTGAGCGGCAAACGTGTATTGGTGGCGGCACACGGCAACTCCCTGCGCGCTTTGGCCAAACACATCGAAGGCATTTCCGACGAAGACATCATGGGCTTGGAAATCCCGACCGGTCAGCCGCTGGTGTACAAATTGGACGAAAACCTGAAAGTGATTGAAAAATTCTACCTGTAAGGTAAAGGGAAAAAAGGACGTGTTGGACACGTCCTTTTTTGTATTTGTCTGTATCGAGGCCGTCTGAAGGCAGTTGATGGCGGGCGATATGAAAAAAGGACGCGTAAAGCGTCCTTTATGGAGATTAAATCCTGTATTACTGGTTTTTCTCGATGATTTCTTTGAGGTGAGGCATAGGGCTGTAACCGCTTTGGCTGCGTCCGTTAGGGAAGACCACGGTCGGCGTGCCGTTGAAGCCGAATTGTTCGCCCAATGAAGTGGTTTCAGCAACAGGGTTTTCGCAGTTTGCTTTGCCGCTTGGGAGTTTGCCTTTGCGCATCCAGTCGATCCATGCCTGAGTCGGATTAGGCTGACACCACAACAGCTCGGCTTTGCGCGCGGCATCAGGGTGCAGGCTTGGAATCGGCATCATGAAGGTATAAATCGTGATGTCGGTCATTTTTTCAAACTCATGTTCCAAGCGTTTGCAGTACGGGCAGTCCGGATCGGAGAAAACAGCGACTTTTAGTTTGCCGTTGCCGCGTACTTCTTTGATGGCTTTGTCCAAAGGCAGTGAAGCGAAGTCGATTTTGTTTAAATCGGCGGCGCGTTCTTCAGTCAGGCTTTGGCGCGTGTTGACATTGATGAGGTCGCCAACGAGCATATAGTCGCCTTTGGCATCGGTATAGATGATTTGTTTGCCGCTGACGACAACTTCGTAAATGCCTTTAATCGGTGTTTCATTGACGCTCAAAACTTTCAAATCTTGGGCGGCATAGACTTTTTCCAGACGCGCTTTCAAAGAAACGGCAACGGATTTGTCGGCAGGCGCTTCCGCTTTGGCAGCCGGTGCAGGTGCCGCGTTGGCATTGGATACGGCAGGTTGACCGCATGCCAACAAAGGAAGGACGGCAAACGGTGTTAAGATTTTGATTAACTTGGTTTTCATGCGAGAGACTTGCGTGTGTTGAAATAAGGCATTGTATCAAACCTCCGTCATGTCTGCATTGTACTAAGGCTCAAATTATCGTCTGAAAATAGCTTTCGGCTGTTAAAATACGAAAAAATGATTTGATTGTTTGTATGTTCTACCACCGTATTGCCGTAAACGTGCCGCTTTCAGACGGCCTTTTGACTTATTCCCATTCCGAGCCGCTTCCTCCGGGAACGCGGGTGCTTGTGCCTTTCCGCAATAAAACCGTTGTCGGGGTTGTGTGGGAAACGGATATCGCGCCCGATATGGATGCGGCGCGGATTTTGAGCGTTCAGACGGCCTTTATGGAAGAAAAGCCGTTGCCTCAAAGCTGGCGTGATTTGTTGGCATTTACGTCGCGTTATTACCACTATCCGACTGGGCAGGCAGTGTTTGCCGCACTGCCGCAGGGTTTGAAGGAAACGCGCGCGGTGGAAATGCCGCAGCCGCCGCTGTTTTACGCGCTGAACGAAGCGGGCAGGGCGCAAACGCCGCCGCCGACTCGGTTCAACAAAAAAGCGGCTTTATGGGACGCGCTGCTGTCGGGCGGGATGACGATGGCGGCGTTGAAGCAGGTAAACGCACAGGCGGCAAAATTAATCGAAGATTGGGCGGAACAGGGCTGGATTGAAACAACGGAAGCGGCGAAGTCCGTTTTAGAGTCGTGCCATGGGCAGGCTTCGCACTCTGAATTTGTGTTGAATGCCGACCAGCAGAAGGCTTCCGATGAAATTCAGACGGCCTTTGGTAAATTTCAGCCGTTTCTGCTGTACGGCATCACCGGCAGCGGCAAGACTGAGGTGTATTTTGATGCGATGGCGAAAGTGTTGGCGCAGGGGCGGCAGGTGTTGTTTCTGTTGCCTGAAATCAACCTCACGCCGCAGCTTTTGAAGCGGGTGGAAAACCGTTTTGCCGACGTGCCGACCGCCGTGTTGCACAGCCAGATGGCTGCAGGCAAGCGCACGCAGGATTATTTGTGCGCCATGTTGGGGCAGGCGAAGCTGGTCATCGGCACGCGGCTGGCAGTGTTCACGCCTTTGCCTGATGTCGGGCTGATTGTGGTCGATGAGGAACACGACGGCTCGTTCAAACAGGACAACGAATTACGCTACCACGCCCGCGATTTGGCGGTGTGGCGGGCGAAGCAGAGTAGCTGCCCCGTCGTGTTGGGCAGTGCCACGCCCAGCCTGGAGAGTTGGCACAAGGCGCAAAGCGGCGCGTACCGCCTGCTGCAACTGACAGAACGCGCCCATGCTTCAGCGCAACTGCCGCAAGTGGAAATACTCAACGTAGGCCGTCTGAAACTCGACAACGGCTTCTCGCCGCAAGCCTTGCAGCTTTTGAAACAGAATTTTGAAGCAGGCGGCATGTCGCTGGTGTACCTCAACCGGCGCGGCTTCGCGCCCGCGCTGTTTTGCGGCGACTGCGGCCATACCTTCGGCTGCCCGAACTGTTCCGCCAAAATGGTGCTGCACCAACGCGCCCGCCAACTGCGCTGCCACCACTGCGATCACCGCGAACTCATCCCGTTCAAATGCCCCGATTGCGGCAACCAAGACCTGACCGCCGTCGGCCACGGCACGCAACGCGTCGAAGAAACCTTGCGCGCCTTCCTGCCCAAGGCCGCTGTCGTCCGCGTCGACAGGGACAGCACGGCGCACAAAAACGACTGGGCGGACTTGTACCGCCGCATCGCTGACAACGAAATCGACATTCTGGTCGGCACGCAGATGCTCGCCAAAGGCCATGATTTCGCACGGCTTAACCTCGTTATCGTGTTGAACGCCGACGGCAGCCTGTATAGCGCGGACTTTCGCGCGCCGGAAAGGCTGTTCGCCGAGCTGATACAAGTATCCGGCAGGGCGGGGCGCGCCGACAAACCCGGCAAGGTGTTGATACAGACCCAACTGCCCGAACACCCCGTCTTCGCCGCCGTCAAAGCGCAGGACTACGCCGTGTTTGCCGAAAACGAATTGAACGAGCGGCAAATGTTCGCCATGCCGCCCTTCGGTTTTCAGACCGCCGTCCGCGCCGATGCACCACGCGTTGCTGATGCAATGGAATTTCTCAACGCCGCCAAAGAAACCCTTGCCCCGCTTTTGCCTGAAAGTGTCTCCCAGTTTGGTGCCGCCCCTATGCTGATGGTGCGCCTCGCCGAACGCGAACGTGCGCAAATTTTTCTTGAATCGACATCCCGACAAGATTTGCACCGCGCCGTGAGTTTGTGGGTGCAGGTGTTGCAGCAAAACCGCGATGGCAAAATCAGATGGTCGGTGGACGTTGATGTGCAAGAGGCTTGATTGAAATGGTTCAATCAATAAGGAAATAAAAGGCCGTCTGAAAATCTGTTTTTCAGACGGCCTTAAGTTTTTGAATCAGTTTAGAAGAATTTTGCAGCGATATAGCCGAGTGCAAGCAGGCTCAAAACGGCGAACACGATAGCCATTGTAAGCAGAAACTGTGTTTTCTTCCTCGCTGCAAGTGCAGCCAGCTCAGGATTTTGGCCTAACTCTTCGCGTAATTGGGATTCCAATTCGGCACGGATTTTTTTGCGCAGTTTTTTCTCTTCCTGCTCACGTTCGTATTTGAGCTTGTGGGCAATTTCGGTTTGTTTTTTATGCTCGAAAGAGATTTTTTCCTGCCATTCAATGCGTTTGCGCTGGATGGCCAGCTCATTTTTTTCTGTTAAATCAAAGTGGCAGGTTTTACATTCCTGTGCGTCGAGTTCGTCGATAATCGTCATGCAGACAGGGCATTGGATAGGGTCGGGCGTGTTGACTGCCGACACAGTCTCTTCTTCAACCGCTTCCAATTCCATAGCCTGACGGACGATCACGTCCAAACCCAAATAGCTGAAGTAATGCTGCGCATTTTCGCGCTCGTCTTGGGTACATTTCTCGGCCACAATGGCTTGCGGACGCTCGGCCAAGGCTTGAATCAGGCTCTCGACTTCGTTTTCGGGCAGGTTCTCATACAGGCAGGCGTGGATGAGCTCCCTATCCGTGTTCGGCGGATAGGAAACGTATACGTCGAAAAATTTTTCTTGTTTGCTCATTGATATCCCATGAGTATTTCGACTGCGTCAACCAAATGGGTTTAGCCTAAGGTTTTGTTATTGTGTTTGAGCTGTCTTGGCTTGTGATACGAGCCAGAACAGAGGCTGCAGTCTCAGACAGACCAGGTACGGTTTGCCTTTGTGTCGTTAATCGGCAGGACAATAAATTTTTATTTATATGGAAATATGCATGTCCAATGTTATGTCTATTGTAGAGTAAATATTCACGCCCGATATTATTATTATAAGGTAAATCTAAAATTGTTTAAAATAAATTCACACAAAAGGCCGTCTGAAGATACAGACGGCCTGTTTTTTTGTGGCAAAAACGGATTGTTTATACGGAGAAGGATGAGCCGCAACCGCAAGTTGTCTCTGCATTCGGATTGCGGATGACGAATTGAGAACCTTGCAGGCTTTCGGTGTAGTCGATTTCCGCACCAACCAGATATTGGTAGCTCATCGGGTCAACTAAGAACGTCAGGCCGTTTTTCTGGATTTCAAAATCGTCGTCGTTTTTGATTTCATCAAAGGTAAAACCATATTGGAAGCCGGAGCAACCGCCGCCGTTGACGAATACGCGCAATTTCAAATCGGGATTGTTCTCTTCAGCGATCAGGTCGGCAACTTTGGTGCAGCAGCTGTCAGTAAAGATAATAGGGCTTTCGTCTGACATGATGTGATTCCTTTTATATGAATATTTTTACTATTGTCGCGCAAACCGTTAGTCAAGGCAAGTTTGTGCAGACAGGGGCTGCCAGCTTACATGGAGGGCATGGCAGAAATTTCAAGCACCAGTATGTCAGATTTAGATACTTCTGCCAAACCATTCGACACGGCCGATGATGGCAACGTCGTCGGTCGGGTTTTTCAAGTCGATTTCAAAAGTAGGGTAGGCTTCGTTGGCAGAAATGACGTTGACGATGCCGCCGGGTATCAGTTGCAGGCGTTTGACCAAAAGGTTTTCGTTGAGGCGTAAAACATAAAGGCCGTCGCGTGGCGTGGTTTGGCCGTGGTTGATGAGGATGGTGTCGCCATCATTCAGCACGCCTTCCATTGAGTCGCCTTTGACTGAGATAACGGACAGGTTTTTGATGTCGCGCGTTACATAATTTTCAATCCAATAACGTCGGAACGCCATGGCGAACATCGGCTGTTCGTCGCCGACGAGCTGACCGTGTCCGGCCGCGGCTTGGATGTCGTAACGCGGTACGAAGACAAATTCGTCTATATCGACTGGGTTGCCCAGTGTGTCGGTTGCCGTGGGTTTTAGGGCTTCGGAATCGGGGAAGGGGGAACCTTCGCCTGTCAAAAGCCAGTCTATGCTGCAGCCTTTAAGTTGTTTGATTTTTTTTAGCGTTTCCGATTTCGGCAGGCCGCCTTCGTTCCAGATACGGCTGAATCCGGCGATGGTCATATCGATGTCGGCGGCAATTTTAGCTTGGCGGGCTTCATCTTTCCATAAGAAAGCCAGGCGGTCTTTAAAGGTATCCATGTTTATGCCTTTATGGAGGTATGTTTTTTATATGGTTTGGACGATTTGAGTGTATTTTACCTTAGTTTTTATAAAATTGTAAGAAAAAAATTACTTTACCTAAGAAAAAGTATTGCATATTCTATTTTTTCTTAGTATTATTCGTTTTGTCTTATATAAATCGATATTTCTAATTTTCTATTCGATTTTTCTTAGTTTAATTTTATTTGGTTTAGTTTTTCTGATTTAAACCTGCTATATGATTATGATAAGAGGTGTGAAATGACTCGTTCGCGTAAAAATACTTTTTGGGTGCTGTTGGCGTTGGTACTGGGTTTTTTTGCTCTGCCTTTCGGATCTTCGGAAGCGCATGAGGCGGACGGTAATCTGACGGCTTCGGAATGCGAACGCTTAGGCAGCTTGAGTTTGGATCAGATGGACGGCAGGCTGCTGGCTTTTGCCAAAGAATGCGATATGGTGGAGGCTACTCACGATTGGGAGCAACAGTACGGCAACTTGAATGAAGAAGAAATGCTTGCCGGCGTGGTGTATGAGTGATGTTTGTGAATGAATTGATAAAGGCCGTCTGAACGATCAAAGTTTCAGACGGCCTTGTGTTTTTAATCAGGATGAGACCTTTGCAAAATTCCCCAAAATCCCCTAAATTCCCACCAAGACATTTAGGGGATTTTCCATGAGCACCTTCT
>NZ_JBQCVS010000009.1:0-83140 GCF_051958155.1 Neisseria sp. P0014.S009
GAGCGGAAATAGACGAAAACCTGTTTTGGAGTTTCAGCTGTCGAAGGAAGGGCTTTTTTGCAAAGGTCTCGGCCTTTTTATTAAATAATCGGATAATTTATATGGTAAAGTCCAGAAGGTAGAAATCTTCTTTGCCTACGCCGCATTCAGGGCATTTCCAGTCGTCGGGGATGTCTTCGAACTTGGTACCTGCCGGCAGGCCGTGTTCGGGGTCGCCGACATCTTCATCGTAAATCCAGCCGCAAGGGCCGCACATATATTGAGCCATTTGGTGTTCCTTCTATTTTAAAAGGCCGTCTGAAACCGTATTTTCAGACGGCCTTTCGTGTGTTTTATTGTTGATATTTTGAATTTATTGAGCTGCTTCCAAAGCGGCGATTTCTTTACGCAGATGTTTGATGGCCGGTGTTACGATGGCGACAAACATGGCCTCGCGGACGCGGCGTTGTGCCGGGCTGCGCATCAGATAGCCTTTCGCGCCTGCATGCAATGCGGCAGATTGAGTGGCGTTCAATGCCAATACGGCAGCCGCTTCACGCAGTTTCAAGGTTGCCAGCGTGTCAGGTTTATTGTTCCACGCATCATCGGCAAGGCGTTCGGTTTCCGCCCATGCGCCGTCCAACGCAGCTTTCAACTCATCGTAGCTGTGGTCAAGGTAAGCGTTCACTTCCGCGTTCACTACATTGGCCATACGGATAATACCGAGCGCACCGTCAATCACACCGGCGCCGATACCCATTTGCAGCAAGATAAAACCGGCTTTAATGGTCGGGATATAAGACTGGAACTGCTCAGGCGCAGCAATCACATCTTCATCGGGAATAAACACGTCTTTAAAATTCAGGCTGTAAGTGCGCGTGCCTTCCAAACCGCAAAACTCAGGGCAATCTTGCAGGGTAACGCCTTCCCATTGACCGCCGGTGATAAACATCACATAGCTGTCGCCGATTTGGGCGGTATTTGCCCAAATGTGGTCTTCGCCGATATTAGATACCCAAGGCAAAGCACCGTTGATTTTGTAGCCGCCTTCGACACGTTCGGCTTGCAGATTGTGTTTTTCGATACCGGCAAGGTGTTTGACGGTATTGGACATGCCCGTACCGGCCAAAACTTTGCCCTGCAGAATATCGGCCAAATATTTGGCTTTAACCGCTTGGTTGGGGGATTGATGCAGATACCACGCGCAAGCTGCCTGACACCATGCGCTGAACGAAGTCGCGCCGCATTCTTTACCGATTTCGCGCAATACGGCGATTTGCGTTGCCAAACCCAAACCGTTACCGCCTTCTTCAACCGTACCGGTCGCGGCAAAACCGCCGATTTTGCCCAATTCCAGCATAAATTCTTTCGGGTACAGGCCTTTGCGGTCGATGTCGTCTACCAATGGTTTTAATTTGCTTTTAACGAGTTCGGCAACATTGTTCAGTAAAGCTTCGCGTGTCATGATTTTTTCCTCTGAATAAGGTTTGAAGCGTAGATGGTTCTACTCATGAATTATTCTTGGCAACAAGGATATCCTTGCTTTTTACTAAAAGGCCGTCTGAATTTTCAGACGGCCTTTGATGAGATTAGGCAAATGCCTGCAATTCAGGGTTGATTTCAGTTTTGGCAAGGTTGTTGACGTAGTTGCACAAGGTTGCCAAAGCAACGCCCATAACGACTTCAACGGCTTGCTGTTGGTTGTAACCGGCATCGAAGAATGCTTTCAGCTCGTCGTCGGATACCGCGCCTTTTTTCGCCATAACGGCTTGGGTGAATGTCGCCAAAGCACTCAGTTTGGCATCGTCAAACTCGCCTGCAGCCAACGCGCGCGCAGCTTTGATGGATTGTTCGGAAAGCAGTTTTTTCAAGGTTGCCAGTTTAGTGTGGCCGGCAACGCAGAAGCCGCATTCATTGGTACGCGCGGCAATGATTTGAATGACTTCGACTTCGCCGGCAGTCAGGCTGTTGGCACCATTCATTTTGCCGACTTCTTGATAAAACGCCAAAGCCTCCGGCGCATTGGCCAAAACGCCGATCAGGTTAGGAATAAAGCCGTTGTTTTTCAATACGGCTTCAATGCGTGGTTTAGCAGCTTCAGGAGCGGTTTCAACTGTGTGTATGGTTAAACGTGACATTTTTATGACCTTTTTTGTAATAAAACGAAGTGGGCATGATAAGCCATTCGTTTTTGTTAGAAAAAGATTAATTGGTTATTTACCGTAAACCAAAAGTTATAAGGCCGTCTGAACGGATTCAGACGGCCTTATCATAACGATTCAACTCATTATTTTATAAAGTTTTTCAGCAGCATAGAAGCGATGTCATCCAAGCCGAAGCCATCCGCATCTTGAGCCGTGCCGTTAGGAGTGGCTTTATCGACCAAGTCAGGCAATACTTTTGCCAACAAATCGCCTGCTTGACCGGCATCCACGCCGAATTTTTGCGCGATTTGGTTTACCGTATCGCTACCCAAAGCATTTTGCAGGTCGCTGCCGGACACAGGCAGGTTGCTGGATTGGTTGGAAATCCAGCTGCTCAGGGCATCGCCCAAACCGCCTTGTTGCAGTTGGTTGATCAGGTTGCCTACGCCGCCTTGCTGTTTCACCAAATCCATCGCCATATCGGTCAGAGAACCTTGTGCGCCGTTTCCGCTGTTGCCACCCAACATTTGGGTAGCCGCATTCAAAAGATTGTCCATGAGTGCCATGACTTTTTCCTTGTGTGTGTTTATGTCTAAAAAAAGAAAGCGGAGTGTAGCAAAATTTATGCCGGAAAAAATCAGGCTTAACCAAACTAAACTTCTTTTATCCCAAAGCCGTAACAAAACAAAGGCCAAGACTTTTGTGCGTATTGGGAAAGAAAATCGGTTATATTAGTATCATTCATCAATGTCAATTAGGCCTCGAGTTCTCCATCTACTTTTCACAAACGATTCAAATTCATAATCGCCTAAGTCCAAGTTATCCGCATGATCGGTAATGATAATTTGTGGTGCATATCCATATTGCTCTTTTAAGTCATGACAATATTTAGCTAACCTTATAAATAAGTGGGTTACAGCTTTAATGTCGCCATCAATGTTTTCTTTATGCTCCAGATTTGCAATATCTTTAGTATCAAATATCTCAGCATTATCATGCTGAAAATTAGGAAAATACACCTGCGTGGGTTGGTCTAAAAATAGAATAGAAGGTATAGCCACATTAAAACCATTATGTTCTAATTCAATAAAATATTGGTGCAAGGCTAAAAATAAAGTAATATGGCAATAAAGCCAATTTGCACCACTTCCCATTGAACGTAAATAAATCTCTCTTTTTCACCATCATGATACAAATCAAAGCTATTTAAAGAAAATTTCAAATTAATTGGCTTATAAGAATCTTCAAAATCAAAATATTTTCCAATTTCCGACATGATCTGATTAATTCTCTCTTCAGCTTTGCTTAAATCATTTTTGAAACTATACTTACTTAAACTTGCTTCAACGCTGCTTAATCTTTGTTTCAATTGATTTATTTCATCACCATTCCCTAAGCCACTCTGTTTTTGCACAAGAATATCAAGCATGGAAAATAGACTCGCTTTGATCTGCAAAATTTGCTCATAACGACTCTTAATTTTTTTAACATCTTCGTTTTTTTGTTCTAGCTCTCTTTTTTGTTGTCTTGTTTCCTTAATTTTATTATCAAGATCGCGAATTTCTTGGCTGATCTCTCGTTCTTCAACTTCTAACTGAGACCTTAGTGAATGATTCAGAGCAATATCTTGTGATAATTTTTTCATAGCTTGACCGAGAAGATCTGCCTGTCTTGTGAGTGAATTATTTTCTGATAAGCAGAAAGGGCATACACAAACACCAACTTGAACTTGATTTAATGATTCCATCGAAGACAGCATATTAGAGACTTATTTTTCAGTATCTAAGTGTTTACGAATAGACTCTAATTTAAAAGATAACTTTCTTCTTTTATTGTCATCATTATTTATTTTATCTAATAAACCTTTAAAGAAAACCGCTTCCCTATTGGAATCGTAGATGATGTTTTCATCTGTAACAACTTTATTTAAAGTTTGCTTTGAGTCTTGAGCGTTTCTCCTAATATCCTCCATCTTAACAGGATGACTTTCCATTCCCATCAAAGAATAAAGAACATTAAGTTGATTCTCTATACTAATATTATTTTCGTTGATGTATTTTTCGATAATTTTTTGTTCCTTTTCGAGTGCCTTAATTTCGGATTTTAACTGGGCTTCCTCTTGAGAAAGTAAATAATATTTCTGATCGACAAAACCAAGGAAGATTTTAGTATGGGCAATAGCCTGTTCCCTTTTTTCTCTTTCGTCAAATCGATAGAATAGAGCATGTTTATTTGCGACTAAATTTTGATGCTGTAAAATAAAGGACATAAAACTTCTTACCGAGGGGCTAGGTAAAGAACGACCTCTAAATTCGGTTGTTTCCTGAGATTCATTAATATCAACAATATCTATAAATAGCTTAGTTAACTGTTTTTTATAGTTCTCATTGGTAAGAAAATATTCTTCTAAAAAATAATCTGAAGAAATTAAGTTAAATTGGTAAGCATCTTCTCTCCTAAAAAATCCACGTCCATTATCTTTTTTCCTACCAAGAACAAAATATTGCTCTTGGATTTGTAAGTACAAATAATAGATTTCTGCATGTTGAGTTATTACCCCCTTTGGAACGGTGTAGCCTCCACCAAAGCAATAATCAAAAATTTCAATTAAAGCACTTTTTCCTGTTGAAGATTTACCAGTGATAATATTTAAGCCTTCTTGCAATTCAATTTTGTGAATTTTTCCTAATTGATCTAGTACACCTATTTCATGGATAACTGTTTTTATGGTTTGATTCCTAACGATATATAAATTTCATAAATAGAACGATTACTAAATAATTTAGCAAGATTTTTAGCAACTCTAATTCTTTTTTTACTATTCTTTTTTTGGATAGGAATAAATGATAAGGAATTTATATCAGTTTCTAACCATTCATTGACTAAACAATATTGGATACTGTCTGATGTCAATATCTTTAATGAGTTTATCCTATCCTGTAAATCATATAATTCTTTGAAATGTTTAAAGAACACAGTATGCATAGAACTCCGGATATTTGAATTTTCTATTTGGGTTTTGAAAAATGGGTGGGTAAATAAGGGAATAAGAATAGGTAAAAGTAATGAGTTTTTCTCTACTCCCGTTAATTCAGAATAAAAATCAGCTAAATATTTACCATACTTGAAAGGGTTATATTTAGCTAAGTACAATGCATCAATAGTATTCATTTTGTAGTATCCCACTTCAAATCATCATTATTATCCATAGCATCATGCATAACACCGTTTCTATAGGCTATATGTGGTCTATCGCTACCTATAAGGAGTGGTTCAGAACCAATAATATCATCATACAAGTCACAAGAATTCGTAGAATTCCTCCTAGCTTTCCGATATTTTGTCTTATAAATAGAAATAAGCTCCGCCTGGTAACCCTTTGTTTTTTCTCTATAAACAGGGCTATTATCTAAGTCTTCACTAAGTGATTTTGTAAACTCTAACCAATTACCTACAGCTTCAGAAATTACCTCTTGATAATTAATATCTTGTATTTTTGAAACAAATTTCTTAGTTGCGTTTTTTGCCACTTCTTGTTCTGTTGCTATCAATCCTTGAAAATCAGGAAACGTAAATTCCTTTCTACGTAAATTAGATGTTAAGTCTTCACATTTTGCTTTGAATTCTCCATAAGAAATACGCCAACTCTCTTTATTTCCTAGATTGTAAATAAAACCAATCAAGCCTTGTAGAAAAGCATCTTGATTATTGTATGGAATTCCTGAAAGATTTCTTTTTTTAATCCTATCTAGTATCTGTTCTTTGCTTTCCGATGCAGTAAATAACGTTACTTTTCCAATAACTGGTAAAAGAAAATTATCAACTTTATTCATAATATCTTCTTGCATTTTTGCTATTTCAGAAGTAGATGAATTAGAAGAATGAATGTCTTTAAGTATTTTTAGTCGCTCTTGAGGACTACTATCATTCCATTGAGCCAGTTTTGTTGTTTTTCCAAAAAGCTGAGTAGTATGTAAGATCAAATGGTTATATTGTCCATGATTAAATTCGGGTGCTAACCAGTTTTTGAGTGTTTTCCAAAAACTTTCATGATAATCAGTAAGTGCCGCTGCAACATCTTTTATTTCAATTTGGCTTCCTGTATTTTCTCCCTCAGTAATAAGGCTAATATCACCATCTTTTTCAAGGTAAATACAATCCCCTTTGCCCATATCAAAACATTTATCAAGAGCTACTATACTTTGATGATAAAAAGCTTGTGCGGTTGTCAATGCAGAATTTTTTGTTTCTTTCACCATATGATCTTCTCCAAAATTTGTAACTCTAAAATATTATACTTCACATGATATAAAAAGAGTAAATTGAGTTAAAACTATAATATTTTTGAATTTTTACTTACTCTATTCAACATACTTTTTATTAAGTCTGATAATATATTTACAAAATAATCTTCTTTACTTAATAACCAGAAGTTAAACACAAAGTTTTGGCTATTCCTCATTCTATTTATTTCCCTCGGATACTTAATAATCGTGTATCCGAGGGAAATAAAAGGCGTATTTGGAACAAAAAAAACAGAACCCTGTGTTTAAGTTCCGCTATCGAGTGAAAAGATAAAGAGAGTTATTTCACAATGGTTTTAGCCTTTAATTTTGATGCTTATTCTTCGCGGCCATTAAAATACTCGGCCGCGCCACCTTCAAAAAAGCCTTGCAAAATCGCCTGCGCCGCTACTTGGTCAAGCACGGATTTTTGTTTTCGGCCAAATACTTGGGCTTCCGCAAGTAGGCTTTCCGCGTATAAGGAAGACATCCTTTCGTCCACCCAATAAACCGGCAAATTAAAACGTCCGTGCAAACGGCGGCCAAACTTGCGGCTCAAACGGGTCAGCTCATGCTCCGTGCCATCGGTATGCGTCGGCAGGCCGACCACAAAATACTTGGGTTGCCATTCTTTGACTAGCTTGGCAATAGCCTCGAATTTTTCATCATTGCTGTTGCCGGTTACCGTCGCCAGCGGATGGGTCATGCCCAACTCGGCATCCCCCTGCGCCACGCCAATACGCGCCTCGCCGAAGTCAAAGGCCAAAACCGTACCTTTTGGTGCATCAGGCATGGCCGACTCCTGAAACCAAGGCGTTCGGATTGACGCCCAATTTTTCAAAAGCGGCGGCATAACGAAGCTCGTAAGGCACATCAAAAAGAATATGCTCATCCGCAGGGACGGTCAGCCAAATATTTTCTGCCAGCTCGCGCTCCAACTGCCCTTTGCCCCATTTGGAATAACCAATACTGATCAAAGCCTTGTCCACCGCACCTTCTTTAGACAAGTTTTCAATTACATCGCGCGAAGAAGTCAGTGCCACGTTATCGGTTACCACCATGCTGTTTTGCCAGCGGCCGATCGGCGTATGCACGACATAGCCGCGCTCAATCTGAACCGGCCCGCCCATCATCACGTTTTCATGTTGCAGACGCAACGGGATATTGCGGTCGGCGGCGGCGAAAATCATGTCCATGGTAATCGGCGAAGGTTTGTTGATGATGATGCCCAGCGCACCTTCTTCATCGTGTTCGCACACATAAATGACCGTATCCGTAAAAAACGGATCATCCATATGAGGCATGGCAATCAGGAAATGGTTGGCTAAATTCATATTCTTTTAATCTATTAAGCTGATTTTATTATTTTTGTCCATCGGCAACCGGCGCGTCCACCACGCACGCACCGTAAACCGCGCCGCCTGCCGGTACCGGCGTATCGGTTTTCGCATGGGCAAAACACGATACCGCGCTCAAAGAGTTCTTCGGCGAACCTTGAACGATTTTATCGCTGTATACCAAATAAGCAAAAGACTTACGTTTCGGATCGTAGTAGCGGATAATCTGCTGGCTCTTAAATGCTATGCTGGCACTGCGTTTGAACACTTGTCGCGGTTTCAAAACCGCAGCCTCGTTATAACGGATGACTTCCGCACTTTGTACGCAGGAAACCGATGCGTCGCTGGCATCTTCTTCCAGATTGACCGTTTCTTTCAAACCGCCTTTTTTCGCGTACGAAATATAACAGGCAACCCCTTGCACATCAGGATCGTCAAAACCTTCCACTTCAATACGGTCGTTTTTACCCAGCATATGAAACACCGTACTGGCGCGTCCGATTTTATCGGTATTGTCACCGCAAGCCGCCAAAACCATGGCACCCAACACTACTAATAAATATTTTTTCATAATATCCTGTCGATGCAGACTGTCAGTTTCCAGGCAGACTAAACCCCGTCCGCCTACTCTATCGTTACTATATAAGACCGTTCGTCCATATTGCAACCCGATATTATTTTCAGACGGCCTGACAGACAGTATAATCCGTCCTATTGTTCCTACTTTGATAGCAAGATCGAACCATGCGTTACAAACCCCTCATTCTCGCCCTGTTGCTCAGTTTCTCCCTGCCAACCTATGCTGCCAAAGACGCGCCGAAAGAAAAAGCGGCCGCCGTCAAAAAAGCTGCGCCCGTGAAAAAAGAGAAAGAAGCCGCCAAGGCAGATGTAAAAAAAGAAACCTCAAAAAAACAAGCGGTAAAAGAAAAAGAGGAAGACAAAAAAGCGGTTAAAGCCAAAGCTGCCAAAAAGAAGGAAACTGCCGACAAAAACGAACGCGCTTCAGCCAAAAACAAAACGGCTAAAGCCGCCGAAGCTGCTGCCGACAATAAAAAGGCCAACCGCAAAGCCGAAGAGCCTAAAGAAACGGCAAAAGACAAAAAAAACTCAGCCGCAAAATCCGGCAAAGCCAAAGAACAAGACAAGAAACCTGTTGAAGATAAAAAAGACAGCAAAGCCAAAGAACCCGTAAAAAAAGCAGATCCTAAGGAAACCAAAGCCAAAGAGCCTGCAAAAAAAGCGGTTGACGACAAAAAAGACGCTAAAAAAGACACAAAAGCCAAAGAGCACAACAAAAAAGCCGAGCCTAAAGTTGAGCCAAAAGCCGCTTCTTCAGCCGAAAACGATTTCAAAGCAGCCGTAACTGCCGCCGCCAACGATATGGAAACCAAGAAATCCTTTGCCAAACGCAACGAGGGTTTCATTATCCATGTTAATGCCACGCTCAAACAGCTGCAACAAACACGCAACAACCTCTCCGGCATCAACCGCAAACAACGCGACGCTTGGGAAAAATTCCAAAAACTCAATGCCGATGCCAACCAGTTAAAAGCCGAAGTTTCCAACACGCGCGCCCAAATTTCGCGCTTTGTGTCCGGCAACTATAAAAACAGCCAGCCCAATGCGGTTGCCCTCTTCCTGAAAAACGCCGATGCCGGTCAAAAAACCCGCTTCCTGCGTTACACGCGTTATATCAACAACGCCAACGACCAAGTCATGAGAGACTTGGAAAAACAACAGAAAGAGCTGGCAGCGCAAGAGCAAAAAATCAACAATGAATTGGCCTACCTGAAAAAACTGCAAGCCAATATCCAAGCTTCCTTGCGTCAACAAGGCGTAACCAATACCGCCGAACAAGCCGAAAGCCGCCGTCAAAACGCGCAAATGGCCAAAGAAGCGCAAAAGAAAATCAACCACAGAGAAAACGAGCAACGCCTCAACAATCTCTTGAAAGATTTGGAAAAACGCAAGGCTGATCAACGCAAAGCCGAAGCCGAAGCGCGTAAAAAAGCCGCCGAAGCCCGTTTGGCCGCCGCTGAAAAAGCCCGCAAAGAGCAGGCTGCCGCCCAACAAAAAGCCGAAGCCGAACGCGCCGCCATGTCTACGCTGACTGACGAAGACATGAAACTGCAAGCCCCGAACACCCAAGGCTTGACCGTCAGCAACGCCAACAGCTTCAGCCGTATGCAAGGCCGTCTGAAAAAACCGGTCAACGGCACACTGGCAGGCCTGTTTGGTCAAGACCGCGGCGATGGCGAAGTTTGGAAAGGCGTGTTCTACAATACCGTTCCTGCTCCGGTCAGCAGCATTGCCTCAGGCACGGTTACTTTTGCCGGCGAACTTGAAGGCTACGGCAAAGTAGTCGTCCTCGACCACGGTGACGGCTATGTCAGCATTTACTCCGGCCTGAACGAAATCGACATCGCCCAAAACTACGCCGTCAATGCCGGCAGCAAGATTGGCACCAGCGGCACTTTGCCGTCGGGCGAAACCGGCCTTTACCTTGAAGTCCGCTACAACGGACAAGTCATGAATCCGCTTTCATGGATTAACTGATGTTTCAGACGGCCTGAGTGAATTTTCCCCTTCAGGCCGTCTGAATTTTCATCATAAACTACAATAAAACACGATTTTCACGCCTGTTCAGCACATTAAACAACAAACTTTTACCTTAAACTTATTGTTCCAAGCGTTTAAATCACATAAAGTCAACGGGTTCAGAGAAAACAAAAACCACTTTGCTTACCGTACACAAAAAGAAAGTCAAACGAATGTCAACAAAATCCACTTTGAAAAAAGTTGCAATCTACACTCTCGGCGCATTTAGCGGCATCGCCCTCAGCCTGAGTGTACAAAGTTTTGCCGCCGAAAAAGACAAAAAAGATAACGAGGCCCTGCCCGTGCAGACCATCCGCACCATGGCAGAAGTGTACGGCCAAATCAAAGCCAACTATTACCAAGATAAACCCGATGCCGAGCTTTTTGAAGGCGCAATGAAAGGCATGGTGTCCGATCTCGATCCGCATTCCGAGTATATGGACAAAAAAGGCTATGCCGAAATGAAAGAATCCACCAGCGGAGAATTCGGCGGCCTGGGCATGGAAATCGGACAAGAAGACGGCTTCGTCAAAGTCGTTGCCCCGATTGAAGACACTCCGGCAGAACGCGCCGGCGTGAAAAGCGGCGATTTCATCGTCAAAATCGACAATACCTCTACCCGCGGCCTGACTGTCAGCGAAGCCGTCAAAAAAATGCGCGGCAAACCGGGTACCAAAATCACCCTGACCCTTTCACGCAAAAATGCCGACAAACCCATCGTCGTCAACCTGACCCGCGCCATCATCAAAGTCAAAAGCGTGCGCCATCACCTGCTTGAAAAAGACTACGGCTACATCCGCGTCTCCCAATTCCAAGAGCGCACCGTTGCCGCACTCAACGAAGCCGCACAAGCCCTCGTCAAAGAAAACAAAGGCCCGCTCAAAGGTATCATCCTCGACTTGCGCGACGACCCGGGCGGCCTGCTCAACGGCGCAGTCGGCGTATCCGCAGCCTTCCTGCAACCTGACGTAACCGTTGTCAGCACCAAAGGCCGCAACAAAAAAGAAGGCATGGTTCTCAAAGCAACTGCTGAAGACTACATCACCACCAGCGGCAAAGACCCGTTGGCCGGATTGCCTGCCGAGCTGAAAACCATTCCTATGACCGTCCTGATTAACGCAGGCTCGGCCTCCGCTTCCGAAATCGTTGCCGGTGCATTGCAAGACCACAAACGCGCCGTCGTCGTCGGCACACAAAGTTTCGGCAAAGGCTCAGTGCAAACCCTGATTCCGCTTTCCGGCGGCAGCGCAGTTAAACTGACCACCGCCCTCTACTACACGCCAAACGACCGCTCGATTCAAGCACAAGGCATTGTTCCTGACGTTGAAGTCAAAGATAAAGACCGCGCCTTTGAAAGCCGCGAAGCCGATTTGGTCGGTCATATCGGCAATCCGTTGGGCGGCCAAGACGTCAACAGCAGCACTGAAACGCCTGCCAACGCCGAAACCAAAGCCGATAAAGACAAGTCCAAAAAAGACAAAGATGAAGACATCTCCAGCCGCCGCATTCCAAATCCGGCCAAAGACGATCAGCTCCGCAAAGCCTTGGACTTGGTAAAAAATCCAGCCGAATGGCAAAAATCTTTGGGTTTGGCAGCGAAAAAACCTGCACCGAAAAAAGATGAGGATAAAGACAGCAAAAAATAAACCCATCTTTATCCAATAAAAGGCCGTCTGAAAACTTTCCCATTTTCAGACGGCCTATAAACACTTTCCTACTCCAAGGCAAAAACAAACATGAACATTTCCAAACTCATCCTCCCCGTCCTGACCGGCCTATTCCTCTTAAACTCCCCAGTATCATCGGCAGCCAAACCCGAACAAGCCTCTGAAATGTACATTGCCAACAAAATTACCGGTGAAAACCTACACGGTTTCTGGGGCAATGCAGTCGAAAACGAAGAAGGCGCTCTTATCAACACAACCATCTTTAACCCCGACAACACTGGCACAGACATCGCCATAATGAGTTTCAAAGCCACCAACAAAATCTTCACCATCAGACAGGACTTTAATTGGACATTTGACGAGAAAAAACAAGAAATCCACCAAACCGTAACTGACTATAAAACCTCCATCAACGGCAAAGAAGAACAAAACAAACAAAAAATAGGTGAAGAAAGTACCATAAAAGCCAGAATCCTCATCATCAAAGGCCTGCCCGGCATGTTGGAATTGACTGGCAAAGCCAGTGGCAACCAAACCAGCTACTTTAAACAAGATCCGGATAAAATACTCAACCATCTTGAAAACAGCAAAAAAACACGCCCATAATCTCAAGGCCGTCTGAAAACCTCCCTCACTTTTCAGACGGCCTTCCCACTAAAATACTGCGGAAACAAAACACCATGGCAAAAGCCCCCAAAACCATCTACCAATGTTCCGAATGCGGCGGCACTTCCCCGAAATGGCAGGGTAAATGCCCGCATTGCGGCGAGTGGAACACGCTTCAGGAAAGCCTTGCCGCGCCCGAACCGAAAAACGCCCGCTTCCAATCTTGGGCGGCGGACACCTCGACCGTCCAATCCCTCTCCGCCGTCACCGCCACCGAAGTGCCGCGCAATCCGACCGGCATGGGCGAACTCGACCGCGTATTGGGCGGCGGTTTGGTAGATGGCGCGGTCATCCTGCTCGGCGGCGACCCCGGCATCGGCAAATCCACGCTGTTGTTGCAAACCATCGCCAAAATGGCGCAAAGCCGCAAAGTGCTGTACGTTTCCGGCGAAGAATCCGCCCAACAAGTCGCCCTGCGCGCGCAACGTTTGGAACTACCGACCGAAGGCGTGAACCTGCTTGCCGAAATCCGCATGGAAGCGATTCAGACGGCGTTGAAACAGCATCAGCCCGAAGTCGTCGTCATCGACTCCATCCAAACCATGTATTCCGACCAAATCACTTCCGCCCCCGGCTCCGTGTCGCAGGTGCGCGAGTGTGCCTCCCAACTGACGCGTATCGCGAAACAGATGGGCATCGCCATGATACTGGTCGGACACGTTACCAAAGACGGCGCGATTGCCGGCCCGCGCGTGCTGGAGCATATGGTCGATACCGTACTGTATTTCGAGGGCGACCAACATTCCAACTACCGCATGATACGCGCCATTAAAAACCGCTTCGGCGCGGCAAACGAATTGGGCGTATTCGCCATGACCGAAAACGGTTTGAAAGGCGTGTCCAACCCGTCCGCCATCTTCCTCGCCAGCTACCGCGACGACACGCCCGGCTCATGTGTTTTGGTCACTCAAGAAGGCAGCCGCCCGCTTTTGGTCGAAATTCAGGCATTGGTCGATGACGCTCACGGCTTCACCCCCAAACGCCTCACCGTCGGCCTTGAACAAAACCGCCTCGCCATGCTGCTCGCCGTCCTCAACCGCCACGGCGGCATTGCCTGCTTCGACCAAGACGTGTTCCTCAACGCCGTCGGCGGCGTCAAAATCGGCGAACCCGCCGCCGACCTCGCTGTCATCCTCGCCATGCTCTCCAGCTTCCGCAACCGCCCCATGCCTGAAAAAACCGTGGTTTTCGGCGAAATCGGCTTAAGTGGCGAAGTCCGCCCTGTTGCACGCGGGCAAGAGCGGCTCAAAGAAGCGGAAAAACTCGGCTTCAAACGCGCCATCGTCCCAAAAGCCAATATGCCGCGCAACGCCAAAGAGTTTCCGAACCTGAAAATCTACGGCGTCAGCAGTTTGCAGGAAGCGATTGATGTTTGTCGTGACGGGGACTAAACCGTTTCGATAATCCGCCTAAAAAAACAATCAGCTAAAAGGCCGTCTGAAAACTTTCAGACGGCCTCTCTTTAAATTTAAATAATTTTGTTATATTATAACGAACGACTTTATTCTATCTTTTCTACTTTATTCTATCTTTTCTACACATCGAAAATCGGAGAGAAATCATGAAAAAAACCGCTTTGCTTATCGCATCTGCCTTCCTGTTCAGCACTGCCGCACACGCCCATCGCGTTTGGGTTGAAACCGCCCACACACATGGCGGCGAATACCTTGAAGCCGAATTAGGCTATGGCGAATTCCCGGAGCTTGAACCCATCGCAAAAGACCGCCTGCACATTTTTAGCAAACCCATGCAACTGGTGACTGAAAAAGGCAAAGAAAACATGATTCAAAAAGGCACATACAATTACCAATACCGTAGCAAACTGCCGGTCAAAGACGGCAGCTACTTGGTAACCGCCGAATACCAACCGACTTTCTGGTCAAAAAACAGCGCGGGCTGGAAGCAGGCAAGCATCAAAGAAATGCCTGATGCAAGCTATTGCGAACAAACCCGTATGTTCGGTAAAAACATCGTCAATGTCGGCCACGAAAGCGCAGATATCGCCATCATCACCAAGCAAGTCGGCCAACATCTGGAAATCGTTCCGCTGGACAACCCCGCCAACGTCCACGTCGGAGAACGCTTCAAAGTCCGCGTCCTCTTCAATGGCGAGCCGCTACCTAACGCCACCGTTACCGCCACATTTGACGGCTTCGACACCAGCGACCGCAGCAAAATCCATAAAACCGAAGCCCAAGCTTTCTCCGATACTACCGATGACAAAGGCGAAGTCAGCATCATTCCATTGCGCCAAGGTTTCTGGAAAGCCAGCGTAGAACACAAAGCCGATTTCCCCGATCAAAGTGTGTGCCAAAAACAGGCGAACTACACTACTTTGACTTTCCAAATCGGTCATTCACATCATTGATTTCTCCATAACAAAAGGCCGTCTGAATATTTCAGACGGCCTTTATTCATCCTATTTAAGGACGATGCGGCGCAAACTGCCATTGTCCCAATTCCAAATTCAAATCAAACAGATTCAGACAGCCTATTGCCACGCGAACCAAGCGTAAACACGGAAAGCCTGCTTTCGCCGTCATCCTTCGCACTTGGCGGTTTTTCCCTTCCGAAATTTTGATTTCTACCCAAAAATCAGGCACAGACTTGCGCACGCGAATCGGCGGCACGCGCGGCCATAAAACATCCGCTTCACCCTCTTCCAATACCCTGACCTCGGCCGGACAGGTGACAAAATCGCCCAAATCTACGCCACGGCGCAACAAATCCAATTTGGCTTCATCTGGAGAACCCTCCACCTGCGCCCAATAAGTTTTAACCTGCTTGAATTTCGGGTCGGCAATCTGCGCCTGCAAACGGCCATTATTGGTCAGCAGCAGCAAACCCTCGCTGTCCGTATCCAAACGGCCGGCCGGATAAAATCCCGGTTTCTCGACAAAATCCTTCAGGCACTGATGTTTTTCATGTGCAGAAAACTGACAAATCACGCCATAAGGCTTGTTTAGAATAATCAAATCGTTCATTTCACACTTTCAGACGGCCTTAGATTCCAAGAAATTCCGGATAATAAAAAAGACACCGTATAAACGGTGTCTTTCATATTTGGCGGAGTAAGAGGGATTCGAACCCTCGATGCAGGTTGACCCCACATGCTTCCTTAGCAGGGAAGTGCCTTCAGCCTCTCAGCCATTACTCCTAAGGAAGTCCGCAATATACGCTTCCTGCCCTCCTTCGTCAAGCATTACCGCCTCAAACTTTCTTAACGCCATGAAATCATTTAAATAAAAATATAATATTTTTTGCACCATTCTGTTTTTATACTTCTTTCATATATGTTAAAATGATTCTGCTTTCTGTAAACTTTTTCTACGCCCATTATTACAAAGGAGTTCGTATGTTACGTTTTTCTGCTTTGGTTGCCGTATCCGCCCTGATGCTTGCCGCGTGCTCACAATCCGGCAATTCCCAACCATCCACTTCCTCCTCTCAAACTTCTACTCCAAAAACAACTGCCGCCGGTTCTGCCTGCCGCAGCATGGGTGAAGGCCATAAAGTCAATGGCAAAGGTCAAAACGATATTTATATGTGTAAAGTCGATGTAGCTTTGAACTCTGCCGAAGCCAAATCCGCTTTGGATCCTAGCATCCGCGTTCACTACGGCAGCACATCCGGCGCAACTTTGACTTCCCGTCAAATCTCCAACTCAGTCGGCAAAACCCCTGATGAAACCTGCCAACGCGCATTCCTGAGCGCGGTTAAACGCTTCCAAAGCACTGCACATCGCAAAAAAGCCAAATCCGTTCACCTGGTTAGCTACTTTGACAAAGTAACCAAAGGCGGTAACGAGTACGAATGCCACATCGCTACATTCAACAGCCGTGTGGTTTTGAAAGGCAGCTTCCACTAAGCAATGTCAAAAATGCCGGACTTCAACATGAAGTTTGGCATTTTTCTATTTTATGGATACGACAACCCTTCACTGCCTGTTGGCCGATCCGTCTTTTGCCGCCTGCTACGACCATGCATCTCTAAACGCAGCCGATTCACAACGTTTGGCTGCCACGCCGCAACTGGCACAGCGTCAAGACTGGCAAGTCAGCCGAGCGTTAAAACAGCAAACCGATTTAGCGACTGTATCACTGAGCCACAGCAAAGGCTTTGCTGCTTTATTGTGTGCGCTTCATCCCTTAACAGCCGGAGTCGATATCGAATTTATCCGACCGCGCGATTTCAAAGCGCTGTCAGCTTTAGTCTGCACGCAGGAAGAACAAGACTATTTGGAAACGGCAAACTGGTCGTCTGAAACGTTTTACCGATTGTGGTGTTTCAAAGAAGCATTGATTAAAGCGGCAAATTTGGATTTTCCGTCGGATATGAAATCGGTCGGCTATGTTTTCGATTCAGGGCAACCCGTCGGTTTACGCGCAGGAAAGCAAACCGATTGGCACGGCACAAGCGCGATTTTAGCGAATACGATGGCACTTGCCTGCGTTTGGAAGGGAAAAGCCGTCGCTCTGCAATGGCAGTTTTTCGGCTCGCTCAAACCCAATGATTTAACCGACCGGCAAACTATCTAACAACTGACAAACTAATAATAATCTGATTTAATTTACTGCACTTTTACTTATTCCACACACCAACAGCAGCATTTGCAAAAGGCCGTCTGAACGATGAATCTTCGCCTCCTAAACCGCCTCTATACTGCCCTTATTCTGTTTCTTACCCTGTTTTTGGTTTATGCCTTTGCTTCACAAGCGCGCATCCAAACCGATTTGACCGCGTTGTTGCCAAGCGAGCAGCAACCCGATGCTTTACTGACGGCTGCAGATAAAGCCGCAGAAGCGCAGCTCAATTCGCAAGTTATTTTGCTTGCAGGCAGTACCGATGCCGAAACCGCTTTTCAGACGGCCTCACAAATTGCCGACGCATGGCGCAAAAGTGGCGTATTTGAACAAGTCGACAGTAGCATGACGCCGAATTTAGACAAAGTGCGGGCGGATATGCAGAAGCTGAGTTTGGCAGTTTTGCCACAAGACGAAATACGCCTGCTGTTTGAGCAGCCGCAAGCCTATTTTCAAGCGCGTGCAGAAGCCGCGGCCAATCCGTTTGCCGCCCCCTCGCCTTTGTCTTTAGAACAAGACTGGCTGGGCTTCGGACGCTTTGTTGCCGACAAGGCCAATCCGCAAAGCCGTTTACAGTGGGACATGGACAACGGCATGTTGTTTGCCGAAGACAAAGGCAAAACTTGGGTATTCTTGCGCGGACGGCTCGCCGGTGGCGATCAATTTTCCGGCAACGATGCCCTCTTACCGCTGATGGCGCAAAGCCGTCAAATCGCTTCGGAAAACGGCGCGGAAACCTTAAGCGCAGGTGGCGCATTGTTTGCTGCCGTATCCAAAGCAGCCGCAGAAAAAGAAAGCCGACTGATGAGCATGGTCGGACTTGGGCTGACCTTTGCGCTGCTGTTGTGGGTCTTCCGCAGCGGCCGAGTATTTTTGCTGTCCTTGCCTCTGGCAGCCGGTATGTTGACCGGATTGGCGGTTGCGTTATTAACCTTCGGCGAAGTGCATATCCTGACCATCGTCATCGGCACCAGCTTGGTGGGTATGTTGGTGGATTTCCCGTTGCACTGGCTTGCTCCGTCGGTATTCGGGCCGTCTGAAAAGACCGTTTGGCAGGCTGAATCGGCAATGAAACATGTCTTGCCAAGTTTTGCCGTCAGCCTGACAATTACCGTCTTGGGCTACGCGCTGCTGTGGTTCACCCCTTTGCCTGTACTGCGCCAAACCGCCGTATTTTCAGGCTTTGCCTTATTTGGCGCGTTTGGTGCCACCGTTTTATGGCTGCCGCCGCTGTTTCGCCGCTACCGTGCCAAAACCGTGCCTTTTGCCGCATTAACCGAAAAGCTCTATTCCTTGTCAGACCGTCTGAAAAATCGCCTGCACAAACGCGGCTGGTTAATCGTGGGCGGAATTTTGCTGGCAGTCGGACTGTGGCGCAGCGACTGGCGTGACGACATCCGTCAATGGGTCAATATGCCGACCGCGATGTTGGCTGAGGTACAACAAATCGGCCGGTTGAGCGGCACAGATTTTGGCGGCAAATATTTGGTGACCGAAGCACAAAGCGAAGATGCCCTGTTGAAGAAAACCGCCGAACTCGGCCGCGCCCTGCAGCCCTTAATTGCGCAAGGCAAACTGTCCGGCATCCAATCGCCCGACCAATTCATCCTGCCGACAACGGAGCAGCAAAAACTGCAAAACCGCCTGCGCGAATTGACCAAGTTGCCTGATAGCTGGAAACCGCTCACAGAAATCGGTATTCCGCGCAAAACTGTGCGCGATGCCCTGCTTCAAGCCGCCGATACGCAACCATTGTCGCTTTCAGACGGCCTGAATACCGATTTGGCAGAAGCTTGGCGTTCCTTGTATTTGGGCGAAGTGGAGCCAGGCCGTTTTGCTGCCGTCATGCGTTTGAACGGCATGACCGATGAAGCCGCCGTACGCGCTGTGGCGCAACATGTCTCCGGCGTACATTGGGCAGACAAGCGCGCCCACTTAAACGAGCTTTTCCACCACACGCGCAATCAGGCCGCATGGTTAAAACTGGCTTCCTATGCGTTGGCATGGCTGCTTTTGTGGAAAATGTTTGGTTTCAAACGCGGCAGCAAAATCCTTGCCGTGCCGCTGGCCGCCGCCATCTGCACCGTTGCCGTACTCGGTTTGGCCGGCATTCCCGTCAGCCTGTTTGCCATGTTCGGCCTGCTTTTAGTATCCGCCATCGGCGTGGACTATGCCGTCTATGCCGCCACCGCACACCACAGCGCGCCGGCAAAATTAGGCGGTATGCTGCTTGCCGCCGCGACAACAGCCATTTCCTTTGCCCTGCTCGCCATCAGCAGCACGCCCGCTGTTGCCGCGTTCGGCATGACGGTTACCATCGGTGTGGCATTCAATATTTGGCTGGCAGGCACATTGTTGAAAAATTAGACAAAAGATGAAGACGATTGAAATTAAGGCGATATTTTGTTTCAACTTCTATCGCCAAGTTGCAAAAGGCCGTCTGAAAAATTTCAGGCGATAGATTAAACATTATTTATCATTAAAATCAAAGGTATTTTCAAATGTCCGTAGAATTTGACGTTGCCGTTATCGGCGCAGGCCCTTCAGGTTCGGTTGCTTCTGCTTTGCTGAACAAACAAGGCTTTAAAGTTTGCGTATTGGAAAAACAACATTTCCCGCGCTTTGTCATCGGCGAAAGCCTGTTGCCGCATTGCATGGAAATGTTGGAAGAAGCCGGTTTTGCCGATGCAGTGCATGCCGAGCCCAGCTTTCAATTTAAAGACGGCGCAGCGTTTTCATGGGGCAGCCGTTACACAGATTTCAACTTTACTGAAAAATTTTCAGACGGCCCCGGCACCATTTATCAAGTGCGCCGCGGCATCTTCGACAAAATCCTGATTGATGAAGCGGCAAAACAAGGCGTCGATGTCCGCTTCGGACACGGCGTAACCGCGTTTGACAACAGCGGCGATGTAGCACGTTTGAGCGTTGAGTCCGATACAGGCGAAAACTATGAACTGACTGCCAAATTCGTTTTGGATGCCAGCGGTTACGGTCGCGTCCTGCCCCGCCTTTTGGACTTGGAAAGCCCGTCCGAGCTGCCTCCGCGCCAAGCCCATTTCACGCATATCGACGACAACATCACCAGCCCGAAATTCGATCGCAACAAAATCCTGATCAACACGCATCCTGAACATCGCGATGTCTGGATTTGGCTGATTCCTTTCGGCGACAACCGCTGCTCCATCGGCGTTGTCGGCATGCCCGACAAACTGGCTGGCGAATCAGAAGCCGTGTTGAAAAAATTTGTGTACGAATGCCCGATGCTGGCGGAAATTTTGGATAAAGCCGTTTGGGAAAACGACTTCCCGTTCCGCTCTATCCAAGGCTACTCTGCCAACGTAAAAACCTTATACGGCAAACATTTCGCCCTTTTGGGCAACGCCGCCGAATTCCTCGACCCAGTCTTCTCCTCCGGCGTGACCATTGCCCTGCACTCTGCCAAACTGGCTGCCGATTTGTTGGGCAAACAGCTCAAAGGCGAAGCCGTCGATTGGCAAACCGAATTTGCCGACCAACTGATGATCGGCGTGAACGCATTCCGCACTTATGTAAACGGTTGGTACGATTTCCGCTTCCAAAATGCTATCTACGCGCCTAACCGCAGTCCTGAAATCAGCCGCATGATTTCATCTATTCTGGCAGGCTACGCTTGGGACACGGATAATCCATTCGTGGAAAAATCCGAGCAACGCTTGTCCACACTTGCCGCATTGGTGGGCGATTTGAAGGTAGAATAAGGACGAATGCCTTTCAGACGGCCTAGACTGAAAACAGAACAGGCCGTCTGAAAATCTACCCTCATCATTAAATATTTTGACCGATAGATAAAACCTTATGCGATTTATCCCTTTGCTTGCCGCACTGCTGCTTTCCGCATGTACGACCTCGCTCCCCCATCCGCAAACGCTGCCACCGCTTTCCAAAGAAGGCCAATGGTTCAAACTTGAGCAGACCAATGCGGCGGGGCAAACCGTTCAAACCAATCTCTTGGCAGTCGAGCCTCATTCAGACGGCATCCGCTTTGTCCAAACCGATGCACTGGGTACGCCGGTATCGCGCCAATCGGTCAGCACCAAAGGCTGGAAAAACGACGGCTTTGTGATGCCCAATGCCAGTTCGCGCCGATTGTTTGCAGCCCTGTTGCCGCTTTTGGCCGCCGAACAAGCCGCTACGCTTTACCCTGAAGCCCGCCAACAAAACGCCACCCATCAAGGCTTCTGCCCTGACGGCAAAGGCGCGGTGTTCAGCTACCGCGAGCGTGATTTGTGGTGTGTCGCCCACCATTCCGAACAATTCCTCATCGGCTTCCCCGACCAAACTTTCTGGACGGTCAGCCCGATTGCAGAAGACTAATTCATGAATACTCCTGTTTATCTCAGCCGTCCGGCACTGACCAGCGCATTGGGCAGCGGCTTGCAAGTTCATGCCGATGCCTTACTCACGCCGTCTGAAAACACACCCCTGACTTTTTCAGACCAATGGGTAAAAGGCAAAACGCATGCTTTCGGTGCGGTCAAAGAAACCCTGATGCCTCTGCCCGACAGCATTCCCGAAGCGCATCGCAGCCGCAACAACCAGCTTATCCTGCACGCGCTTTCGCAAATAGATGGACTGATTCAGACGGCCATTGCACGTTACGGCAAAGAAAGGGTTGCTGTCGTTACCGGTACGTCAACCAGTGGCGCAGATGAAAATATCCCTTTGTTCCAACACGTTGTCGAAGGCGGTGAATGGACGGATGTTCCGTTCAAACAGTTGCAACACACCATGGCTTCGCCCTCCGAATTTATCGCCCAAGTTTACGGTTTGGACGGCTTGCGCTATACCGTCTCCACTGCCTGCACTTCCGGCGCACGCGCCCTCATCAGCGCAGCCCGACTGCTTCGTGCCGGATTGTGTGATGCCGTGATTTGCGGCGGAGCGGATACGCTTTCTCCGCTGACGATTAATGGTTTTGCCTCTTTGGAAGTGCTTTCAGACGGCATCGCCAAGCCTTTTTCTGCCAACCGCAACGGCATCAATATCGGCGAAGCGGCCGCATTTTTCGTGATGACGCGCGATGAAGATTTTGACGGCGAAATGCAATTGTTGGGCTATGGTGCAAGCAGTGATGCCTACCATATGTCTTCGCCCCGCCCCGACGGTTTGGGTGCAGCCCAATCCTTTCAGGCTGCTTTGGATAAAGCCAGTTTGAAAGCAGAAGACATCGGCTGGATCAATCTGCACGGCACCGGCACGCAGCACAACGACAGCATGGAAAGCCGGGCCGTTGCCGAAGTGTTTGGTTGCCATACCCTTTGCACCTCCACCAAGCCGTCCACCGGTCATACCTTGGGTGCAGCCGGTGCGATTGAAGCCGCATTTGCCTGGTTGATGGCCAACTGCCAATACAATCCGGAAGGCAAACTGCCGCCGCAACAATGGGACAACGTACCCGATTCCGAGCTGCCCAACATCGCTTTGACCGACGGTAACAGCCGCTGGCCGTCTGAAAAACGCATTGCCGCCAGCTCATCATTCGCTTTCGGCGGCAGCAATGCTGTTTTGATTATCGGATAAGTCCTTATATTTAGGCTGTCTTTTCAGACGGCCTTTTTCTTTTCCGCAACTTAAAAAACAATAGCATCAAAACAACAACCAAATCCGCCGAAATATGCCATAATAGGCTTAGCACGTTTCTTCTCGCGATGTGCCCGAAAAGAAAAACTTAACCTACATAGAGAATAATCCCATGACTAAATCCACCATTATCTATACCTACACCGACGAAGCTCCTGCATTGGCCACTCAATCCCTGTTGCCAATCGTGCAGGCGTTTACCCGCCACGCCGATATTGATGTCAAAACCAGCGACATTTCTCTCTCCGGCCGTATTTTGGCGGCTTTTCCAGAATACCTGACCGAAGCGCAACGCGTACCTGATGCGCTTGCCGAATTGGGCGAACTGGTTAAACAACCCGATGCAAACGTAATCAAACTGCCGAACATCAGCGCATCCGTACCTCAACTGACGGCCGCGATTAAAGAATTGCAGTCTAAAGGCTTTGCCGTTCCCGACTATCCTGCCGACCCTCAAACCGATGAAGAAAAAGCCGTACGCGAACGCTACGACCGCATCAAAGGCAGCGCGGTAAACCCTGTCCTGCGTGAAGGCAACTCTGACCGTCGTGCTCCTAAAGCAGTGAAAAACTTTGCGAAAAAACATCCGCACAGCATGGGCGCATGGACCAAAGATTCCAAAACCCATGTTGCCACCATGCAAAGCGGCGACTTTTTCCATAACGAACAATCCGTTACCGTACCCGATGCGACTTCCGTATCCATCGTGTTCACCGACAAACAAGGCAACAAAAAAGAGCTGCGCGAGCCTGTTGCCCTGAAAGCCGGCGAAATCATCGACGCGACCGTAATGAGCAAAAAAGCCCTGCTCGCCTTCCTTGCCGAACAAGTGAAAGACGCAAAAGCTAAAGGCGTATTGTTCTCGCTGCACATGAAAGCCACCATGATGAAAGTGTCCGACCCGATTATCTTCGGACACGCCGTCAAAGTATTCTTCGCGCCTGTTTTTGAAAAATTTGGCGACAAACTGGCTGCCGCAGGCGTCAACGTCAACAACGGCTTCGGCAACCTGCTTGCCAATCTGGACAAACTGGATGCGGACACCCGCGCCGCCGTTGAAGCTGAAATCGCTGCCGTTTACGCTGCCAACCCTGATTTGGCCATGGTTGATTCCGACAAAGGCATTACCAACCTGCACGTTCCTAGCGATGTCATCGTCGATGCTTCTATGCCTGCGATGATTCGCAACTCCGGCCGTATGTGGGATAAAGACGGCAAAGCGCAAGACACCAAAGCCGTGATTCCTGACAGCAGCTACGCCGGCGTTTACCAAGCAACCATCGACTTCTGCCGCGAACACGGCGCATTCGATCCGACAACCATGGGTACCGTTCCTAACGTCGGTCTGATGGCGCAAGCAGCCGAAGAATATGGTTCACACAACAAAACTTTCGAAATCGAAGCCGACGGCCAAGTTCAAGTCATCGATGCAGCAGGTAATGTCCTGATGCAACACGACGTTGAAGCCGGCGACATCTGGCGTATGTGCCAAACCAAAGACGCTCCGGTTAAAGACTGGGTACAACTCGCCGTCAACCGCGCCCGTCTGAGCAATACGCCAGCCGTGTTCTGGCTCGACGAAAACCGTCCGCACGACAAGAGCCTGCTCGCCAAGGTTAAAGCCTACCTTGCCGAACTGGATACCGACGGCCTCGACATCCGCGTCCTCGCGCCCGAAGAAGCCGCTAAATTCAGCCTGGGCCGTCTGAAAAACGGTGAAGACACCATTTCCGTAACCGGCAACGTCCTGCGCGACTACCTGACCGACTTGTTCCCAATTTTGGAACTGGGTACCAGCGCAAAAATGCTGTCCATCGTTCCATTGATGAACGGCGGCGGTATGTTTGAAACCGGCGCTGGCGGCTCCGCACCGAAACATGTTCAACAATTCCTCGAAGAAAACCACTTGCGTTGGGACTCTTTGGGCGAATTCCTCGCACTTGCCGTATCGTTTGAACATCTGGCGCAAAAAACCGGCAACTCTAAAGCCCAAGTCCTCGCCGACACTTTGGATGCAGCCACCGAAAAACTGCTGTTGAACGACAAATCGCCTAAACGCAAAGCTGGCGAACTCGACAACCGCGGCAGCCATTTCTACCTCACCCTCTACTGGGCGCAAGAATTGGCGGCGCAAGACAAAGATGCCGAACTGAAAGCCGCATTTGCGCCATTGGCAGTCGCTTTGACTGCTGACGAAGCCAAAATCGTTGAAGAACTCTCTGCCGTACAAGGCAAAGCGGTCGACATCGGCGGCTACTACGCAGCCAATCCTGAAAAAGCTGCACAAGCGATGCGTCCAAGCGCAACCTTTAATCAGGCCTTGTCAGCCTTATAATTAAAGCAATAAAAGGCCGTCTGAACTTTCAGACGGCCTCAAACCTTATGGAAGCACAATGAAAAAAACCATTCTTTCTCTTACTCTCCTCATCAGCGCTCCGGCTTTGTGGGCATTTTCCCCTGCCGAATTGGCACAAACCCTGCAAAAACCGCAAACCGTGCAAGGCAATTTTGTCCAACAACGCCAGCTCAAATCCCTCAGCAAACCCATGACCACCAGCGGCAGCTTTACCCTTGTCCCACAAAAAGGCCTGCTCTGGAAAATGCAAAAACCATTTGAAACCACCCTGCGCGTGCGTTCAGACGGCATCATGCAATGGAACGGCAACCAATGGGTCAACCCAAACGCCAGCAAACTCAACGGCCAAAGCCGCCAAATCAAACTCTTCCTCGACCTTTTGGGCGGCAATACCCAAGGTTTGGAAAAACAATTTGATTTGAAATTAAACGGCAACGAGAAAAAATGGACGTTGACCCTGACTCCGAAAACCGCCATTACCCGCCAAATCTTCAACCGTATCGAAATCAACGGCGATACGCTGGTACGAAAAATCGAATTGGACGAAAAACAAGGCGACAAAACCATCATGCAGTTCAACCAAATCCAAACCGATAAAGCTCTGGACAGCTTCAGCCGTACCGCCCTCTAAATTGTCTATTCCAACAAAAGGCCGTCTGAAAATAGATTTCAGACGGCCTTTTATATTAATCGGCTGAAGGCTGCTGCCCTTTTCTTTCCGCCTTTCTGGCTTCACGAATGGCTTTGAGTTCGGCCTCTTTCTGTCTGGCTTTTTTCAGCCAAGCCTCCCATTGATTTGGCGTTTCCAACGTGATTCTGCCGATTTTGCCTTCGCGGAAATCAGTCAGGATATTTTCAGCGGCTTTTTGGTAATTGACCCGTCCGCCGCTCAAAACCGCACCGCGTTTTTTGGCAATCCACTCCAGCCAAGAAGTATCGTCCCAATGGCTGCTTGGATCTTTGTCGGCTTGATAGCGCTCTTGCAACAGAGCCAGATAATGGCGGCGGAGGTAATCCAAAAGCTCAAGTGCCACTTCTTCTTCATCCAGCGCGTTGCGTCCAACTGCACCGCCGGCCGCAAGGTTATAGCCGCCTTCTTCGACGATAATTTTTGGCCACAACATACCGGGGGTATCGTAAAGCCAGAAATCGTCGGCAAGGAAAAGGCGCTGTTCGGCTTTGGTAATACCGGGTTCATTACCGGTTTTGGCAGATTTTTTGCCGATCATACCGTTAATCAAGGTGGATTTGCCGACGTTGGGGATACCGCAAATCAGAACACGCAGCGGCTTCTCAATACCTTGGCGGTGCGGAATCATGGCGCGGCAGGCTTGGGTAATTTTGCCATGTGCGCCGGTTTCGGAAGAATCAAGCGCAATGGCGCGGGTATCTTGACGACTGTTGTAGTGTTCGAGCCAAACTTTGGTACGCTCGGGATCGGCAAGGTCTTGCTTGTTTAAGATTTTGAGTTTGGGCTTGCCTTTGGACAACTGGGCAAGCAAAGGGTTTTCGCTGGAAGCAGGCATACGCGCGTCCAACATCTCAATCACCATATCAACGCTTTTAATGCGTTCGGCAATGGCTTTTTTTGCCTTGTTCATGTGGCCGGGAAACCATTGGATAGCCATGTCTTTTTATTCTTTCTATTCGTATCTGAGGCCGTCTGAACAATCATTTTTTTTCAGACGGCCTCGGTATTTGGATAATCGGTCAATCCGGATTTAGAGATTGCCATGTTCATAGCTGTAATAACCTGCTTCATCCATACATTGCTCGAACGTCTTGTATGTATTTCTATTTTGGACTTGCGATTTGCAAGTATTGATTTGGCGGGAAACTTCAGCTTCGCTCGCGCCGGTACGATGCCAACGGTAAGCAGTGACAGGCTCTGTCGCGCAGGCGGTCAAGATAAGCAAGGATAATGCGGTCAGACTGATTTTTTTCATGGTTTCTTCCTTTGAGGCCGTCTGAAACGGCAAGTTAGCGTCCTGCCAAGCTTTGAGCCTGACGGTGGCGGACAAGGAGTTCATAACGGCCTTTGAGGCGCTCGGCCAGTTTTTCCACAACATAAACGGAGCGGTGCTGACCGCCGGTACAACCGATGGCAATCGTCACATAACTGCGGCTCTCTTGTTGCAGGCGCGGCAACCAGCGGCTAATAAAATGGTCGATGTCATCAACCATTTCTTGAACCAACGGCTGCTGGCCCAAATAATCTTGAATAGGTTTGTCCATGCCAGTAAAGGGGCGTAATTCCGGATCGTAATACGGATTGGGCAGGCTGCGCATATCAAACATAAAGTCGGCATTATTGGGAGCGCCATATTTGAAACCAAAGGATTCAAGAATGACCAGCAAACCGACACGTTCAATATTGAGCCATTGTTGCACAGCATAACGCAGCTGCTGAGCATTCATTTTGGACGTATCGATGCAATATGCGATGTCTCTAAGCGGAAAGAGCCACTCGCGTTCTTTTTGCAGGCTTTCCAACAAAGTCAGGTTTTGACCAGACAAAGGGTGTCCACGTCGGGTTTCTGAGAAGCGGCGAACCAAAACACCCTCTTCTGCTTCAACAAACAGGACTTCAACCTGATGTCCTTCGTCACGCAAATATTGGATTTGCTCTTGCGCTTCTTGGATATTAATACGGGAACGGATATCAACGCTGACACCGAGTTTGGTTTCATCGGCCCGTTCGATATGGAGTGAAACCAATGATGGAAGCATTTCCAAGGGAAGATTATCGACACAGTAATAGCCCAAATCTTCGAGCTGCTTAAGAGCTACGGACTTTCCCGAGCCGGATAAGCCGCTAATCAGGACGATTTTCATGATTTTGTTCGTTTTCTTTGAGTTGTGTTTGGTGACGTTCGAGAAATTCTTTGGTGCTGTCTTTACCACGCAATTGAAGGATGTAATTGCGTACTGCAGCTTCAACCAATACTGCTAAGTTTCGACCGATTGCAACAGGCAGGGTAACGGAACGGACGCTGACGTTGAGGATAGATTCTGTTTCGGTACGGATGCTCAATCGATCAAGTTGTTTCATATATCCGTCGTCGGCCGGAACCAAATTGATAATCAGCTGGAGGATTTTTTTCGGACGGATAGAGGTTTCGCCAAAAATATGGCGGATATTAAGTATGCCCAAACCGCGTACTTCGAGGAAATCACGCAGCATAGGCGGGCAACGGCCTTCCAGCATTTCCGGGCCGGTACGGAAAAGTTCGACCGCATCATCGGCAATCAGGCTGTGGCCGCGCGAAATCAGCTCCAATGCCAATTCGCTCTTACCCAAGCCGGATTGTCCGGTAATGAGTACGCCCACTTCAAATACATCCAAAAATACGCCGTGCTTGATGGTGGAAGTTGCCAATGTCCGTTGCAGATAAATCCGCAAAACGTCCATCAGGTGCGGGCTTTCCTGTTTGGAAGTCAGCAAGGGGATACTGTTGGTATGGCAATAATCGCGCAATTTGGGCGATACCGGCAAGCCGTTGGCGACAATGACCAAAGACATGGGGATGTCGAAAAGCTCTCCGAAATCGTAGTTGAGCTCGCCCGACTCCAAGCGGCGCAAATATTCGGCTTCAGCTACGCCGACAACTTGAATTTGGTTGGGATGGATAAAGTTTAAGTGGCCGACCAAGGCCAAGACGGGTTTATCGGCTTCGACACCGATACGGTTGTCCGCGCCAGAATTGCCGGCAGCCCAAGCAAGTTCGAGTTTGTGCTGATTGTCGGAAAACAGGCGGCGGACGGATATGCTGGGCATGAATTACTCTTCGGTCAGAAGTGTGCGTACTTCTTCGGCAGAAGTTGCGGCCATTAATGCTTCACGGATGGCTTTTTGAGAGAATCTGCCGGCCAGTTTGGACAAGACTTCCAAATGTTCGCCGGTAGCGTTTTCAGGCACAAGCAGGATGAAAATCAAGGAAACGGGTTTGCCGTCGGGCGCATCAAAGGCAACCGGCTCTTTGGTGCGGATAAACGCACCGGTGGCTTTTTTCACGCATGCGTGACGGCCGTGAGGAATCGCCACCCCCTGCCCCAAACCGGTCGAACCAAGCTTTTCACGGGCAAACAGGCAGTCGAACACGTTGGTATTCGGTAATTCTGCTTCATTCTCCAGCAGCTGGGCGGCCTCTTCAAACAGACGCTTTTTGCTGCTGACTTCCAAATCCAAAACGATATGGGACAAAGGTAAAATTTCGCCAATCAGGCTCATGTGTATCTCTTTTAAATGTCGCAAAACAATAGGATTGTACCGATTGTCGGTGCAAATCTCAATCCTGAAGGCGTAATTTACACTCGCCCTGCTAACATTTTCCATGTTGTTCTTGATATTTTTTAACGAGCTAAAAATAATCCAACTGCTTGCTTATATTGAATTTAAAGTAAAAATGCTATCAATAGCCAAACTATGATTCAAATGAAAAGGGGTATGCCCGGCATACCCCTTTTCCCCTTCTTTTCAGACGGCCCCAACTTCTTTTTTTAAAACAGTTTGGAAACCAAAAATACCCAGAAATAATGGCAGACCAATCCGCAAAACCACGCCAAACCGATGCGGTTATTGGCCAAAAACGTTTGGAAGCACAACTGGCGATTGCGCGTACGGATGACAACATATTGCTGATACTGCCAATAAACAGTTATCGGCAATATCAACCAATACGGCCAAGTTGCACCGATTTTGATACCCAACACCGCCATCAATACCGTAAACCAAAAATGGCAAAGCATAGAGGCAGTAATGTCGTGATGGCCAAATGTGATTGCCGAAGTTTTAATGCCAATTTTCAAATCGTCTTCTTTGTCCGCCATGGCATAAATCGTGTCGTAAGCCAACGTCCATAAGGCATTGGCGGTAAACATCAGCCACGCTTCGGAAGGCACTCGGCCTTGCACGGCGGCAAAGGCCATGGGAATGCCGAACGAAAATGCCAGTCCTAAATAAAACTGCGGCAACGGGAAAAAGCGTTTGGTAAAGGGATATGTGATGGCCAGGAACAAGGCCGGAAGGCTCATCAGCCAAGTAAAGCGGTTGAGCTGCACCAAGCATAAAGCTGCCATCAGACACAACATGACGGTCAAAAGCAGCGCTTCGATTTTAGAAACCAAACCTTTGGCAAACGGGCGGTTTTTAGTGCGCTCTACTGCACCGTCAAAATTGCGGTCGGCAAAGTCATTTACCACGCAACCTGCGCTGCGCATCAAAAATGTGCCTGCGCTAAAGGCAAGAAAAATATCCGCGTCAGGAACGCCTTTAGACGCAATCCACAATGCCCAATAAGTCGGCCACAGCAAAAGCAGTGTGCCAATGGGTTTGTCGACGCGCATCAGTTTGGCGTATATCACCATCCGTCCGACAGCGTAACGCGGTAGAAATTGTAGAAAAAAGCGCCTTATGTTCATTGATGTAATGTGTCGTTGTTTATGTGTCGATTCGGAAGGAAAGGCTTTTTAGAGCCTTAGCTCTTATTATAATTTATTGCCGTCTGAAATCAAACAGATCTTAACAATTTAATTTATTGTATTATATCAGAATTATGACAAACATCGGTAAACGGTTTTATTTTCAGACAGCCTTAGCGGTATAAATCTATTAATTTCAATAAGAAATATTCTGTTAATTCCAATGTTTCGCCGTTCCAATCGAAATACGAACGGCGCGCGGTAACAGGCCGTCTGAAAGATGGATGGTCGAAATCTTCAAAACGAAGAAACTCAAAATCCGAACGCTTCAACGGCAATGTACCGTCAAACAGGCGCTCACCCAAAGGCTGCGTTCCACAATCCAATAATTCTGTCCATAGACGGCTATCTGGTCGGCACGCGCTTCTGGCTTGTATTACTGTTTCGCCGTCCAGTTTGAGCAAAACATCGCGCACAAAGATTTCGTCTCCGTTTTCTGCACCCTTCGTCAAACCCAAATACACCGGCTTGACTGAAAAATCCTTACCGGAAGCGCGCAACGCAGCGGTTAGCGAAGAAACGGTCAGCAAATGTCCGGCCTTAGACGGCAGAAGACTTGAAGCTTCGGCATATGAACAAAGTGTGCCACGCGGTATATCAAACGCCATTTACCACCTCTGTTTTGGCCAACTCCTGCCATTTGGCTTCGGGAAATTCATCTTTCAGACGGCCTTTAAGATATTCCAAGGTATCGCCGGCAACGGTTTCATCTTTACTGTCGTGAATATGGTTGAAAATCAGGCTGTGCAACCGGATGCCGTATTGTTTAAGCGCGGCGAAACTGAGCAGGGTGTGATTGATGCTGCCGAGCCGTCCGCTGGTAACGAGAATGACGGGATAAGCCTGTTGCTGAATATAATCAATAGTCAACAAATCTTCCGTCAGCGGAACCATCAATCCGCCCGCGCCTTCGACCAACACGATTTCATATTGCGCCGCCAATTCTTGCGTGGCAGTGCGGATTTTGTCCAAGTCCAAAGCCCTGCCGTCCAGACGGGCGGCAAGGTGGGGCGAGGCGGGATAGCTGAAGATTTCGGGCATGGTCAGCCCTTGTTTGTCGGCTTCCTGCATGGGTATGCCCATGATTTTGCGGTGGACGGCGATGTCCTCGGCGATGTTTTGGCAACCGGTTTGCACGGGCTTTTGCGTGATCACGCTTCTGCCCTGCTGCAATAATTGTTTTGCCAACACGCCGGTGGCGACGGTTTTGCCGATGTCCGTATCAATGCCGCTGACGAAGTAAACGCCTTTCATTTGCTGTGTTCCTTCAAAATTTGTACGGTTTTGTCGGCAAGTTCGGTCAAGAGGTCGTCTGAAATGACGTAAGGCGGCATGAGGTACACCAGCCTGCCGAATGGACGCACCCAAATGCCCTGCGCCACGCAATCTGCTTGAAAACGCGCCATATCCACACCTTTTTCCAGCTCGATCACCCCGATAGCACCCAAAACGCGCACGTCTTTCACGCCGCGAATGTCCCACGCAGCTTTCAGACGGCCTTTTAAGATGCTTTCGATGCGGCGGATATTTGCCTGCCAATCTTGGGACAAAAGCAGTTTGACCGAAGCGCAGGCTACGGCACACGCCAGCGGGTTCGCCATAAATGTCGGGCCGTGCATAAATACGCCCGCTTCGCCGTGCGAAATCGTTTCGGTGACTTTTTGCGAAGTGATTGCCGCCGCCAGCGTCATATAGCCGCCGCTCAAACCTTTGCCGATACACATAATATCCGGCACGACCTCCGCGTGTTCGCAGGCAAACATCTTACCCGTGCGCCCGAATCCGGTGGCAATTTCGTCAAAAATCAACACGATATCAAATTCGTCGCACAAATCGCGCAATCCGCGAAGATACTGCGGATGATAAAAATACATGCCGCCCGCGCCCTGCACGACCGGTTCCAAAATAAAGGCGGCAATATCCGCATGATGCGCTTCAAACAAGACGCGGACAGGCTGCAAATCCGCCTCGTCCCATTCATCGTCGAAACGGCTTTTCGGATTATCGACAAAATAACGCTGCGGCAGAGCGCTGCCGAAAATATGGTGCATTCCCGTTTCCGGATCGCAGACGGACATCGCGTTCCAAGTATCGCCGTGATACCCGCGCCGCACCGTCGCAATATTCTGTTTCGCCGTCAAACCCCGTGCCTGCTGGTATTGCACCGCCATTTTCAGCGCGACTTCCACCGAAACCGACCCCGAGTCCGCATAAAAAATACGGTCTAGTCCCTGCGGCAAAATCCCGACCAACAACTTGCCCAGCTCCACCGCCGGCTCGTGCGTCAAACCGCCGAACATCACATGCGACATTTGCTTAATCTGCGCCTCAACTGCCTGATTCAAAACGGGATGATTGTAGCCGTGTATCGCACACCACCAAGACGACATCCCGTCAATCAGCCGCGTGCCGTCCGCCAATTCGATGTGCACGCCCTCCGCACGGCGCACCGGATAAACAGGCAACGGGTCGGTCATGGAAGTATAGGGATGGAGTAGATGGTCGCGGTCGAAATCGAGCAGGGAGGAATGTTCAGACATGTTGAAAACAATGGTTTAATCAGTTTCATTATTATATAACATATTTACTTTTTCAGACGGCACGTCTTCCGTACTGCATCAACGCCAATCCGCCCACCGCCGCCAAACAGCCGGCAACCAAGGAAATATGCAATGCCTCGCCCAAAAACCAAGCGGAACACAGAATACCGAATACCGGCACCAAAGTGATGTACGCCGCAGCACTGCCCGCGCCCAAAGTCTTCACGCCTTCAAAATACCACGCATAGCTAAAGACCGTTGCCCCGACAGACAGGCCAATCAAAGCAAACCAACCCCTGCCGTCCATTTCGGCAAGCATACCAAACGGCAGGCCGTCTGAAATCAACGCAGGCGGCAGCAACATCATTGCACCCAGCCAAGCGGTGGCTACAGTGACCGTCAGCGCATCAATCCCCTGCAACACCGCCCTGCCTATCATCGTATAAGTAACCAAGCAGCAAAGGCTGAAAAACACCAGCACTTCGCCCCACCCTATGCCGCCGCCCGATAAAAATGCCGCAATCTCGCCATGCGTAACCGCCCATATCGAGCCTGCCACTGCCAACAACATACCCGACACAATCTTGCCGTTGAGCTTCTCGCCAAACAGCAAAGCTGCAAAAAACATCGTCAGCACAGGATTGAACGTGACCAACACCGTCGCCCTTGAAGCAGGAAGCCGCTGCAAACCCAGCATAGACAACACAGTAAAACCAAATACGCCGAATGCCGCCGCCAGTGCCAACCCAAGCCATTGTTTGCGCGACAAAACCGCCAAAGTACGCAACCGATACCGTGCAAACAGCCAGCCCAAAAGCAAGATTGCCGCCATCAAAAAGCGCAGCATACCGCCCGTTAAAGGCGGCAGCGCCTGTCCCAGCATCCGCCCCATCGGCCAAGATGCGCCCCAAAACGCCGCCATGCCCAATAGTTTTAGATGGATTGCTAAATGTTTCATGGTGATGGATAACTTGAATAATCGGTTTAGAAAGCGTACAAGCTCGGTTTGGAAGGATAAATTTCCTTAGCCGCCGATACTTAATAGAGTTTGCGCGGATAAAATACTACGCTAATCATTACGGAAACAAAGGCCGTCTGAAAGACTGAAATCCAGCTTTTTCAGACGGCCTTTGCTGCTCAATCAATAAGACTTACAACTCAATGCCTTTGAGTTTTGCCACGGTATTAATGTCTTTATCGCCTCGACCGGAGAGGTTGACCAAAATCACTTGGTCTTTGCCCATTTTCGGCGCGTTTTTCACCGCCCAAGCAACGGCATGGCTGGATTCCAGCGCAGGAATAATGCCCTCAAAACGGCAAAGCAAATCAAAGGCTTCAAGTGCTTCGTCGTCTTTGGCAACGGTATATTCCACGCGGTTGATGTCGTTCAAATGGCTGTGTTCCGGGCCGATGCCTGGGTAGTCCAAGCCTGCGGAAACGGAGTGCGTACCCAAGATTTGACCGTTTTCATCCTGCATCAAATAGCTGCGGAAACCGTGCAATACGCCGATAGGGGCTTTGCTGGTAATCGGTGCGGCGTGATCGGGCGTATCCACACCCAAACCGCCGGCTTCTACGCCGACCAAGCGCACGTTTTCTTCTTCGATATAGGGATGGAACAAACCGATGGCGTTCGAGCCGCCGCCCACGCAGGCAACGGCAACATCAGGTTGGCGGCCGATGGCTTCCAACATTTGTTCTTTGGCTTCATTGCCGATCACGCATTGGAAATCGCGTACCATTTCCGGATACGGCGCAGGGCCTGCGGCAGTACCGATGATGTAGAACGTATCGTCCACGCGGGCAACCCATTCGCGCATGGCTTCGTTCATCGCGTCTTTCAAAGTGCGGCTGCCACTGTCGACGCCGACGACATTCGCGCCAAGCAGCTTCATACGGAACACGTTGGGCATTTGACGTTGGATATCGTCCGCACCCATATACACGTCGCAAGTCATGCCGAAGCGTGCGGCAACGGTGGCAGAAGCCACGCCGTGCTGACCCGCGCCGGTCTCGGCAATCACGCGTTTTTTGCCCATGCGGCGGGCGAGCAATGCCTGACCGATGGTGTTGTTGACTTTGTGCGCGCCGGTGTGGTTCAAATCTTCACGCTTCAGCCAGATTTGTGCGCCGCCCAAATGCTCGGACAATCGCGCGGCATGGTAAACAGGGCTGGGACGGCCGACATAGTGTTTCAAATCATGGCGGAACTCTTCCCAAAATGAAGGATCTTCTTTCGCCGCTTTATAGGCTTCTGCCAATTCTTGCAAAGCTGGAATCAGGGTTTCGGAAACATACAGACCGCCGTGTTCGCCGAAAAAGCCTTTCTCGTCGGGAGCGTGATAGTTTTTCATGGAATTTTTCCTTGTTCGTTTTCTGGTTTCAGACGGCCTGATTCAGTAAAGGGTCGTCTGAAAGTAAAAATTGTCAGCAATTATAGCCGTTTTCCATTCATCTTGTCGGCAACTAATTGAATAATAATATCAGCAGACAAAATAGGAACAACAGCGTACTGCTCGATGTTGCAAGCAATGCCGCACCCAACGGCGGCGCAATATATTTTTCTTCGTTTTTGTTTCTCAGGCATATTTTTAGTGCCAACATTCCCAGCCACAGTGCCAGCAACCAACAACCCAGAAAGTTAAGCGCAAGCAAAGCAATGATCAACGAATCGGTATTTATGGTACTTGTGTTCAAAAATATCCAATTAAGGCCGTTAACAGACATAATGACTGCAGATATTTGTATCACATACAAAAGCGTTCCGCCCAATAATATCTTGATCTGCCATTTTTTGGCCTTCAGCCACACTGAGACGACATTAAAAAGCCACCACAACGCCATAAACGTCATTAAAGAGATTTCATAACGGTCCATCGCCCTACTCCTGAAAAACAGTCAATCCAGCCGTTTCAAAAAAAGCCCGATACGCTGCCGCTTTTTTCGCCAAACTCAAAGGATAGGCGCGCGAAGTCGAAGGCAGGCGCGTCAGGGTCAACTCACGCCCCGCATAGGGAAACGGCACTGTTTCGCCGGTCTTCGGCATTTTCATGCCGCTGCCTTGAATCTCTAACAAAACTTCGGTTGCCTTACCGCCGGTGGTGCAAAGATGGCGGCACTCGGGCATTTGCGCCAATACTGCCGCCAAATCGACGGTTTCTATCACTTTTAAAAACTTATCCGAAGCATTGCCATGTTCGCGTATTGCCTTCAACACGGTCGGACAGGATGCAATGCCCTTCTCACTTAAAAACGCTTTGATTTTATCGGCATCAAACGCCTTTTCGCCCTGCTTTTGAAAATGCGCCGCATCGCCGAAAAACACCAGCCCGTACACGCGCCACATATCGTTTTGAAAATTCGGATAATGAAACTGCATCGCGTGTTTTTCTTCTTTAGGCGGAAACGTCCCCATCATCATGACCGTTGCCTGCGGCGGCAACAAGGCTGCGAAGGGATGGGATTCAACGATTGGCTCTTGCATATATGTATTCCGGTTTCTTTGAATTCAAACAAAATTTCAGACGGCCTTTACTGCCTGAATAAACGCCGCCATTTTCTCCCTGCTCTTAATTCCGCCGGAGATTTCCACGCCACCGGACACATCCACCGCTGCAGCGCCGCTGATTTTTACCGCTTCGGCAACGTTTTCCGCAGTCAATCCACCGGCAAGTATCCACGGTTTGCCGATATTGCCGTGCAACATGCTCCAGTCGAAACTTTGTCCCGTACCGCCGTATTCGGTCGGATGATAGGCATCAAACAACAAGGCACGAGCATTCGGAAATTTGGCACAGGCCGTCTGAATATCGGCAGCGGACTGTACACGCACGGCCTTCAAATACGGGCGGTCAAACCAACGGCAAAAATCATCGTCTTCATCGCCGTGAAACTGAATCACATCTATCGGCACCTGACGCAAAATCTCGCGGATGGTTTGCTCGTTTTCATTCACAAACAAGGCCACCACCGATACAAACGGCGGCAGGTTTTTCACAACCGCCTGCGCCTGCTCAATACTCACTGCCCGTTTACTCTTGGCGTAAAACACCAACCCGATGGCATCTGCGCCCAATTCGGCCGCGGCCAGCGCATCTTCAGATCGGGTAATACCGCAAATTTTGGTGCGTATGGTATTCATGGAGATTGCCTTTTTAAACAGATGGGTCGGATATTATATAAGTTTAAGGCCGTCTGAACATGAAATATCAGGTTCAGACGGCCTTAAACTTTAAAACAACCATCAGCCGATAATATTGGTGGCTGTCAGCTGCTCAGCATCTTCGTTATAGAAACGTGCAAACTCTGTGCTGCTTTCAGCTCCTGCGCCCCGATACGCCAAGGTTTTTTGAGCGCTGTTGAACACAAGATACGAGCGGTCGGGGCTGAATGTATCCACATCGCGGACAAACAAATCCGCCCAGCCGACCTGGCTTTCTTTCTCATTGAGCAGCGGACGCATGGCGCTCAAATCCAACTTGTCTTTGACCGGATTGAAATCCAGCAAGTGATCCAGTTTGCCCTCGCGGACATCCCATGCAGTAAATGCCACCGTATCTCTACCCTCGCCGGTAACAATGGTATCGCTACCCAGCCCGCCTGCCAGATAATCATTGCCATCGCTGCCTTTCAAGACATCGTCAGCCGCGCTGCCATGCAAGGCCGCTACGCCTTTGTTGTCTCCACTGATACTGACAGACCAATCAAAGCCGTTTTTACCTAAGTCGATTTCGTTACCATTTGCCGCATATGCCATCTTATCGCCCTGCTGGTGTGCCGTCATTTCCACGCCTTTGAGTGACAGGACGTTACCGGCCGCATCCTCAGTTTGAACCACCGCCAGCATAGGTCGGTCATCCGTATAAATGGCAGAGGTACCGGTTGCGTATGGCGTTTCTTGGGCATCATTACTGCTGCTACCCCATTTCTTTTCAATGCCGTCTGAAAAACCGTCTTGGTCAGAATCCTTCAAATAAGGATTGTCGTAATGCTTGTCAATACGTTTACCTTGGGAGAAGTATTGTTCAAGTTTGGTATCAGACTCATAAAAGCTGGTCATATTGTGTTTGCCCCATACATCATCGCTTTTAAAATCCAAAACCTTGGCATTCGGGTATCTGCCTAATCCTTTATGAACTTGGGACGCAGCAGCTCCAGCAGCTGCACCTAGAGCAGCGCCAAATGGTCCCCCAAAAAGCCCACCGATTAACGCACCAATACCCGCACCTGTTTTACCAGAAAAACCATCTCCAACCCATTCGCCTTTGATTACATACGAATTGGTTTCATACAGATGGCGTGCCTGTGTTGTATCGGAGTCGTCTGCAATCTGTGTTTCCGCCATTTTATCGGCCATATCCCGTGCTTGTTTTAAGGCTTCAGGCGAGGCCTTGTCCACATTCAAAACAGCCGGATTAAACAGACTGCTGCGTTTGAAATCACTTGCCCAATCATTACGCTGTTGCATGGTATGTGCGGCAAAGTATTCTGCAAGATAGCCGCCCAACGAATGTCCGGTCGAATACACATTTTTGGCATGAAGCGTATCAATATAACGGGCAATGTCATTCAGATATTTGGTTTGAGCCGGCAAATTACCAGTCATAATGTTCAAATCAGCCAAAACATCTTTAATGCTGGTAGCCTGCGTACCTCTAAACGCTACCACGACATTTTCCCAACCGCCCTTCTTGTTCGAATTGCCGAAAATCGCATAATCCAAACCGCCTCCCGGACTACCTGCCTTAAGCAATTGCCATTTCCCAACCAGCTCAGATACATTGGCCTGATTGCTAAAATATTTACTGTTAATCTTCTCAGCAATAGAAGCATATTGCGTATTCCACCAATAATCGCCTTTAAATAAAGTATGCAGTTCAGATGGAGAGTGATACGCCAATGAAGAGAACATCCGCAAATCACGCTCGGAAACATTCCACTCCTGCGGATGGCGGTCAATGGCATCAACCAAACCGTCGCCATCACTGTCTTTGGTAAAGATAGAATGCTGCGCCTGTTTAGCACTGGGTCGGACAATATCATTGGCTCTTTTTTGAATGGCAATATTCTCCCAATACTGCAAAGAGGCCGTCTGAAGATGCTGCCCTTGTACGGCGGCATGTGTGACGGCGTGACCATCTTTATAAAGCACACGCATGGTTACGCTGTCTTCGCTGGCATCGTGCTCGGGATATTTGAAGATTTCAGCAACATCCATTTCCTTATCCGCGAATTTATACTTAGATACAGATGAATAGGTCTTGTGTTGCTCTTTAAGGGTCAACGTTTCGCCTGTTTCACGAATCGTAAATACCCAATCTTTAAGGGCAGGATTACTAGCGCTTGGACGAGTAGTAAGACTGATATCCTTCATACTCAAACCTTCAAAATGAATGCTGTTATGACCCAGATTGTCTGAAATGACATCATGGCCACTGCCACGGCGGAATACATAAGTATCGTCTCCGCTACCGCCTTCAAGCGTATCATTTCCTTCGCCGCCATCTAAATAATCATTACCGGCATCGCCGCGTAAAATATCGTTGCCGGTACCACCGTAAAGTTTGTCGTCGCCATCGCCCGCCAACAGCAAGTCATAGCCTGCCTCTCCGCGAAGCACATCATTACCTCGGCCTCCGATCAAACGGTTGTTGCCGATGTTGCCGATTAAGACGTTATCGGAATGGTTGCCGAAGCCGAAATAATTGCCGCTGCCGGTCAAGGTCAGGTTTTCGACATGAGTCGGCAAACGATAAGTCATACCTGTGTAGACCGTATCGATGCCGCCATTGGCTTCTTCGATAACGACATCGTTTTGACTGTCTACATAATATGTGTCGTTGCCATTGCCGCCGCGCATGATATCTGCACCGATTCCGCCGTCTAAAACATCGTCGCCTTCGTTTCCTTCCAAATAATCGTTGCCATGATCGCCACGCAAAATATCGTTGCCGTCGCCACCATAAAGTTTATCGTCATCACCGCCTGCCAGCAGCAAGTCATTACCCGCCCCGCCGTAAAGCACATCCTTGCCACGTCCGGCGCTCAAACGGTTGTTGCCGCTGTTGCCGATAAGGACGTTGTCGGAATTGTTGCCGAAACCAAAAATATTATCGTGGCCGGTCATCGTCAGGTTTTCAACATAATTCGGCAACGTATAAGTCGTATGGGTATAAACCGTATCCGTACCCTCGCCGTACCTTTCAACGATTTGGTCATTCCTGTTGTTCACAATAAAGGTATCGTTTCCTAAACCGCCGTAAAAAATATTGTGTCCCAAGCTGCCATACAGCACATCATCACGACGCGTACCGATAATAACTACGGACTCTTCGTTATTAGGTTGGTTTTGAGTTTCAGTCATTTCTTTTCCCTTTGTTAAATTTAATTTGAATGTGCAATAATGCGTTTAGATTATATAAGCAAGCTAAAAACAAGTGAATTTATTCAGCCGAACAGATTCAAAATGCTTATCAAATTAACAACAGTTATAAAATGACTTTGTAATTATTACCCTATCTTTAAACTGCCTATTTTTTCATCACAATTAATTTATTCTTTATTATCAAATATCAAACCAAACTATCCACAATTGGATTCACACAAAATTTGGATAATGCCCATCAATAAAAAATATTAAGGCCGTCTGAAAAAGTCTTTCAGACGGCCTTTTAGCCTTTTTACTCAAACGGTTTCTTCTGCCAATAAAACTTATCCTTTTTCAGACGGCCTTGAAATATATCGCCCTGTCCCAAAGCAAACACCAACGCGCCTGACAAATCCGTTCTCAACAAAGTAATACCATGCGCGCGGACACGATTTTGTACGGCAACGGTCGGATGTTTGTAGGCATTGGCATAGCCGCTGGATGCCACGGCATATTGTGGCGAAACCGTATGCAGAAAGCTGCCTGACGAAGCCGTGCTGCTGCCGTGATGTCCCAATACCAACACTTGACTATACAGCGCATTGCCGTATTTCTCAATCAAACCGGCCTCGCCCTTCACGCCCAAATCGCCGGTTATCAACAAGGCTTTGCCGTTTGCCACAACACGCAATACGCAGCTTTGGTCGTTATCTTCCTTGCCCGCATTTTCAGACGGCCTGAGCAACTCGAAATCTACGCCGTCCCATTGCCATTTGTCTTCTTGGCAAAACTCCGCATTCGGATAAAACTCAGGTTGTCCGGCAAGCAATTTATCGGTACCGACAGCCGCTACACTTTGAAAACCACCGTCATGATCAATATCATGGTGCGACAAAATCAGGCTGTCCAAACGGCGCACACCCATAGCATTCAAACTCGGCACAATACCTGTTTGCGCCACTTGCTCCGTTCCTGTATCAAACAAAAGATTGCGGTTACGCGTTTGCACCAACACCGACAAACCTTGCCCTGCATCCATCACCGTAACTCTTGCCACCCCCTCCTCCAACTTGGCAGGACGGTAAAACACAAAACCCAATAAAACCAGACATGCCCAAGGTTTCAAGCCTATGCCTTTAGGCAGCAATAACAGCAAAGCCGCCATCATCGCCAACACCAGCAAAGGCACGGGCGCCGCTGCGACGGCAAATTCAGGCGATACCGTAGCCAGCCATACCAAACCACGCAAAGTATATTCCGCCAAAAATACCGCTACCAACTGAACAAGTTCAAACGGAAAAACCGAACCCAGCAAAGCCAACGGCGTCAACACCCAAGAAAACCAAGGAATAGCCAGCGCATTAACCAACGGACTGAGCAAAGGTAACGAAGCAAACAAATAGCCCAGCAATACCACCGACAATACAGTCGCCGCCCATTGCCCCCGTACAGCCAAACACCAACCCAACTCTTTCAGACGGCCTGATGAAGCCCAAATCAAAGCAGCAACCAAGCCGAAAGACAACCAAGTTCCCACGCCCAATACAGCCAACGGGTCCAACAACAAAACAACGGCCAAAGCCTGCCACCATGCCGTCCAGCCTGAGCCGCCACTGCCGCGCCACCATGCCCACGCAAACGCAGCCAACATCAACACACTGCGTTGCGTCGGTACGGAAAAACCGGCCAAAAGCGCATAAAACAAAGCCCCTGCAACACCACCAGCCAATATCCATACACGCGGTTTCGCCGGAATCCACGGCAAATAACGGAAAATTCGCTTAATCAGCCAGGCAAACAAAACCGCCACCATCGTCACATGCAAGCCCGAAATACTGACCAAGTGTGTCAGCCCCAAAGGGCGGAATGTCTGCCACAAAGGCGGCCGTAACGCCGATTGCTCGCCAATACTCAAAGCACGCATCAGCCCTATGCCGTCTGAAAACTCAGGATACTTATTCGCCGTTCTCTGCCAACTTTTGCTTACCGTATCACGCATATTAGCCAAACCGAAACCGCCGCCTTGCCGCACAAGTTTCCTGTCGCGCCCCAAAGTACCCATGCCGTCGATACCATTGGCCAAAGCCCATGTTTCACGGTTCAAACCGCGCACATTCACTTCACCGATCACCGGCCTTACCCGCGCCGATACAGACCACCTGCTGCCCACCGCCCAATCGCGCCGCTGATAATCCGACAACATCAAATCAAAAGCCTGCCCACGCTCATCCCAAGCCCTTGCCGCAAACTGCACGCGCCGACCATCATCACGCGGCATATCCGCCACTTCAACCGTCAAAACTTTAGCCGTCACCTCCCCTACAGGCCATTGACCGGCCAACACCAGCCCTGTCCGCCACACCCCAAACGCCATGCCCATACAAACAGCCAGCACCAACCAAGCCACAGCAAATTTTCGACACAACGCAAGCGTGCCAATGATTACAGACAACCAAACCCACCATGGCAGCACAAACGGCAACGCAAACGAAAGCACTACCCCAACCACCCAAGCAGGCAACACAAACCGCCACGCCATGAACGTTTCCCTTAAATTATGATTATTAGATGCGTAATAATAAATGCTTTTAGTAGATTATGACAAACGCCAACCTGCATTAGCAGATAAAAAGAGAGGTTCAAATCATTTCAAAACCGATAAATGCAAAAAAGCGCAATCTGAAACAGATTGCGCTTTTTTATAAACTGGCACGCCCACGGGGAATCGAACCCCGGTTACCGCCGTGAAAGGGCGATGTCCTAACCGCTAGACGATGGGCGCGGATAAATCTTGTGGCGCACCCGGAGCGATTCGAACGCCCGACCCTCTGGTTCGTAGCCAGATACTCTATCCAACTGAGCTACGGGTGCATCAAGAAAGATTTGAATTATAAAGAGAGGGCTGTTTACTGTCAAGCGTTTTATTTGGAAAACTTGCAGACAGCGTGTAAAATGCGCATTTGCTATTGAATTTACAGAGAATAAAATGTCAGATTTCACACGCTGGCCGCTCTTATCCGAAGCATTTTCCCATTTGGGACGGCCTGTGGTCGTGGTGGATTTGGAGACGACCGGTGGAAATTTCTATCAAGACAGGATAACGGAAGTCGCCCTTGTTCGTTTTGAGCAAGGACGCGCCACACATTACGAGCAATTGGTCAATCCTTGCCGCAGCATTCCCGAATTTGTTGCCAGACTGACCGGAATTCATGATGAAACGGTGAAAAACGCGCCTGTCTTTGCCGATATTGCAGGCGATTTGCTGCCGCTATTGCAAGGGGCTGTAGTTGTTGCGCACAACAGCCGCTTTGACTATACCTTCCTGCGCCACGAGTTTGCCCGTATCCATACTGACTTTGCCGCACCCTCGCTCTGTACGGTTCAACTGTCGCGCCGCCTGTATCCTGAGTTTTACAAACACAGCCTCGACAGCATTATCGAACGCACTGGCATTCAGACGGCCAACCGCCACCGCGCCATGACCGATGTTGCCGCATTGTGTGATTATCTCGAATTAAGTCTGGCAGAAAAAAATCATCAACAATGGGACGAACACGTCCGTGTATTGATGAATCCGAAAATGTTGCCCACTTGGCTGCCTGATTCGCTTGCCCAGCAACTCTATGCCCTACCCGACAGTTACGGCGTATTGGTTTGGTTTGATCATTTCGGCAAAGCCCAAGCCATTGAAGCACATGAACGCGCATACAGTGAAACCGCCACCCTGCTGCACAGCAAGAAACTGCCGCCGTACATCAAAGCCGCGGCCTCCATCCGTTTTATTCCGGCAGTCGGGCAGCTCCATACATTATGGCTCAAAGCCCAGACCATGCAGGAATACCAACTGATGCCGTCTGAAAAGTCCACATCGTTTTCTACCGTCCGCTTTATTGCTGACGAACACGGCAGCCTTCAAGCACGCATTGTCTTGTTAAACAGCGGCACCAGAAACTGGCGCCCTTACGGTTTGTTTGCCCACAAAAAAGCAGCCAAACGCGCTTTGACCCAATGGTCGCAAGAACACAGGCTCTGCCCGGACTCGCTCAATATTTTGCCGACCAGCTACGCAAAAGGCGAACCCTGCCCTGTCGAGGCCGTCGGAAAATGCAACGGCGACTGCCGCCAGCCAAACGGCATCAAACATCAAAACCAACGCATTACCGAGCTTGCCGCCCTACTCCCCGTAACCGATTGGGGCAAAGCGCACGAAATTGAAATTACCGAAACCGACCCCTTGACCGGAAACAGCATTACCCTGCTCTGCGCCGGCGGCGCGTTGGCTTTGCCTGACGGCAGCTGGTATTTCGACAGCAGCCTGCCTCTCGTGATTAAAAACAAATTCAGGCAAGACAAGGAAAATATCCGTTTGATTGCTTAAAACAAGGCCGTCTGAAAACCAAATTTTCAGACGGCCTATTGTGAATAACTTTCCGCTTTATTCTCAAAATAAAAAACTGCCTAATTTTTAATCAGAACTTATTTTTACAATAGCAATCAAATACTAAACCAATTTATACACAAGCTGTTCACACAATTTTCAATGAAAGCTGTGTATGCCCAGCCCAATGAGTAAACCATGAACAATCCTGAAATCATCTTCTTTGACATCGACGACACCCTCTACCGCAAATACACGGATACCCTGCGCCCTTCGGTTGCCCAAGCCATGCGCGCATTGAAAGCCAAAGGCATTTTGACTGCCATTGCCACCGGCCGTCCGGAAGTCGCCTTTCCCACTAAAATCAAAACCTTGATTCAAGAATGCGGTATCGACATGCTCGTTACCATCAACGGCCAATATATTTCCTTTCGCGGCAAACCCCTGCAAAGCTACCCGTTGGACATTGCCGACATAGAAACCGCCATCAACCTGCTTGAACAACACAAAATAGACTACGCATTCGTCAACAACCAAGAAATTGCCGTTTCCTCCCATTCGCCGCGCGTTATCGAAGGCTTATCGCATATCCTGCCCAACTTCCTGACGGACAAAGAATATTTTCGTAAACAGCCTGTTTATCAAATGTTGGTCTTTGTGGATAAGGAAGAAGAAAAAATCCTGCACCCACTAACCCAGCAACAAGGCTTCAAATCCGTCCGCTGGCATGAATATGCCGTGGACCTGCTGCGCAAAGAAGGTTCAAAAGCACGGGGCATCGCCCACGTAGTGGAAAAATTGGGCATTGATATGAGCAAAGTAATGGCATTCGGCGACAGCTTCAACGACTTGGAAATGCTGTCAACCGTCGGCTTTGGCGTTGCCATGGGCAATGGCGAAGAAGCAGCCAAAGCGGCCGCACAATTCGTCTGCCCAAGTGTCGATGAAGACGGCGTATTGTGTGGCTTGCAAGAATTGGGCGTCATTTAAAACATCAAATCAAAAGGCCGTCTGAACATTTTTTCAGACGGCCTTGTTCTATCTACAAACTTTCTGCTTACTTCGGCAATACCAAAAAGCTAATCAGCAACTCTTTAAATACGAATCCAAACACACCCAAGCCCAAAACCAAGAAGAGCATGGCAATGCCGAATTTGCCGGCTTTGGATTCTTTACCCAAGTTCCAAACGATAAAGCCCAAAAAGATAATCAGGCCGGTGAGGAGGATTTTCATTGCCCACGAGGCGAATTCTGCTTCAGACATTATTTTTTCCTTTTATTCTTAAGATGTGTGTTTAATTGCTTTCAGACGGCCTATTAAAATTTAAGGCCGTCTGAAATTTGTTTTTAGATTATTTGTTCAATGCTTGTTGCAAATCATCAATCAAATCGTCGATGTGTTCCAAACCGACAGAGAGGCGGATCAAGCCCGGGCGGATATTGGCGGCGAGTTTTTCTTCAGGCTGCATACGGCCGTGGGTCGTTGTCCACGGATGGGTGATGGTCGAGCGCACGTCGCCGAGGTTGGCAGTACGGGAGAAAAGCGCCACGCCGTCCACGATTTTCCATGCCGTTTCTTGGTCTGCAACTTCAAAACCCACGACGATACCGCCGCCATTTTGCTGTTTGCGGATAAGCTCTGCCTGCGGATGGTCGGGCAAACCGGTGTAGTACACGGCTTGGACTTGCGGCTGTTGTTGCAGCCATTGGGCGATTTTTAACGCATTGTCAAACTGTTTTTCCATACGCAGCGACAAGGTTTCTACACCGCTCAACAACTGCCATGCGTTAAACGGAGACATTGCCAAACCGCAAGAGTTGCAATATATGGCAACTTGCGTCATCAGCTCTTCCGAACCGGCCAATACGCCGCCCATCACGCGGCCGTGGCCGTCGATGGCTTTGGTTGCGGAAGACACGGAAATATCCGCACCGTGTTTCAAAGGCTGCGAACCGACGGGCGACAACAGGCTGTTGTCCACCACCAAAAGCGCGCCGATGCTGTGCGCCAGTTCGGCCAATGCTTCCAAGTCGGCAACTTCGCCCAATGGGTTGGACGGAGTTTCTAAAAACAGCAATTTGGTATTGTCTTTAACCGCGGCTTTCCACTCATTTACATCGGTTGGCGATACATGGCTGACTTCGATGCCGAACTTGGTAACGATGTTATTGATGAAACCGACAGTTGTACCAAACAGGCTGCGGCTGGAAATAACATGATCACCGGCTTGCAAGAAGGTAAAAAATGCCGCCTGAATTGCAGACATACCGGTCGAAGTGGCTACCGCGCGCTCTGCGCCTTCCAATGCGGCAATGCGTTTTTCAAAAGCGGCAGTAGTCGGATTGGCTGTACGGGTATAAGTAAAGCCTTTAATTTTTTTGGAAAACAAATCTGCCGCATGTTGCGCGCTTTCCCACATGAAGCTGCTGGTCAAAAACAGCGCCTGATTGTGTTCGCGATATTCGGTCTGCTCTTTGCCGCCCCGGATGGCCAGCGTTTGCGGATGAAGTTTTTTGTTCATTTATTCTCCAATCTACTGTGTATTCCAATGGACGGAACAATATTTTCCGTCTGTTTAACTTGTTAACATTTTGCGCCGATTTCTACCATCTTTCAAGCCGAAGGCCGTGTTTCAGGCCGTCTGAAAAAAACAGGAAAACCGTTTTTACTGATAAAGGCGGCCGTCATGTTTCAACCAGCCGTCAGTATGCCGGCCTGATGGGTCATGGTGCGTCCAATGGATAACGCCGCCCTGCTCCGACCATTCGTATTCGCCGTAAAACGCTACTTTATCGCCTTTTTTCAAACCCTTAATCTTATCGGCAAGGTCGATATTGTGTGCCACCAAAAGCGTCTGACCGCTGGAGAGCTTCAAGATAAAACGTTGGTGGCGCGTGCCTTTGTTGTCATCCGGCAGGGTTTTCCATACCGTGCCCTCGCCCTCAACCTGAATATCGCTTTGCTCATTTTCAAACGCCTGTTTCAAAACCGCTTCGGCTGATTCCTTGTCCGAACCGATTTGCTGCTGAACTGTATCGGCATTCTTTTTACCCGCATTATTTTGTTTTTGAACGGCTTCTATTTTCTGCTGATTCTGCGATTGTACCGGCTGCTTGTTTTGCATTTTGTTATAGGCAAATACGGCAACCAAAGCAATCAGCAATACAATGATTTTATTTTTATTCATAACAATCTCAAAAAAAATGCCCGATTCTGCATCGGGCATATCAACTATTTAGAAAGGATATTTATCACGAAAACGTGAGCCGCTATTATACACGCTTCGTAAAATTTTAAGGGAATTTTACGCCAAAGGCCGTCTGAAACTTTTCAGACGGCCCGGATACTCAACGGCGGTATTTCATTTCAGTCTTCATATCGTCCAAGATACGTTTGACGTTGTGTTCCAATACATCCTCCACCAAGCCCGGCGCCTGCTCATTCAGCATTTGCTGCAACTGGTAAGTGAACAAGGCCATTTGTTTTTGCACGGCAATCCGAATCATGCCGTTGACCGCATCGGCCACATGGGGACGTAAACGCTTAATCAGACGCTCGGTCAAATCTTTTTCAGAAACGCAGAATACTTCCCGACGGCCAATCGCTTGCGGGTTCAATACATTGATATGGACATTAATGGCCGGTTCTTGTTCAAGGCCGTCTGAAACCGCCTCTTCAGCCGCTTCCGCATCATCATTTTCCGTTTTTTCAGTTTCTTCCACTTCAGGCGCATCAAAATCTACGGCACCCGATTTCGGATTCAGTCTGACGGTTCGGGTCGATTCAATGTGACGCTCTGAAGCCGCAGCCTGCAATGCCGATTGCGCGCTCAACCAGTTGTCCTGCAAAACCACCATCGCATCGGTTTCCACTGCTTCGCCATCGTCTGCAAGGGCAGTATTGTGTTCCAACTGCCAACGGTACAAATATTCTTCCAATACTTTTTCACGATTGTCAGCATCCAGTTTATATTCTTTTTTAGACGCGGGTTTGGACGCAGCATCGACAGCTTCGTCCGATTTTTTGACCAATGGCGCATGAGTCGGCGCAGTATTAAATTGTCGTGCCTGACGCAATCTTTCCAGGCGTTTTTCCCAATTCAGGTCTTCTTCCTCGAGGGCTGAGGGGTCAAGACGGTTGTTTTCCATAATAATCTCGTTTTTTCATTTTTATTGTGAACCGCATTCAAACAAAAAACACTTGAACTGCGGCCGATGGTTGGACATATCCGGCAAGCCGGCGCAAGCGTCACATTTTAATATTAATTCACTATATAATCACTATTTTATTTAATATACCCTCAAGGATACATCATGAGCAGCATCGAACAACGCCTCGAATATCTGGAAGAGGCCAACGACGCTTTGCGTATGCAAAACCACGTCCTCGCCACCGCCCTCAAAGGCCTCATCCGCTCCCTGCCCTCCGACATGGCCAACGATGCCGTAGAATCCATCCAACTTGCCTTTGAAGACGCGTTGGCGGAATTGAGCTACGAAGACAGCCCGCACACCGACCTCTTCCATGACGTAACCTACGCATTTTTCCGAGAAAAAGACCACTGATTTCGGCTAGTTTGTTCACAAAATTATGCTAAACTAAGATTTTATCCGTTAACATTTTATTAAGAAAGCACATATCATGAACATGAAAAAATGGCTGGCCACTGCCCTCGCTTGTTCCGCCCTTGCCCTGACTGCCTGCGGCGGTCAAAGCAACAATGCCTCTGCTCCTGCCGATAAAGTGTACCGTGTCGGCTCCAACGCCGAGTTTGCCCCATTTGAATCTTTGGATTCTGCCGGCAAAGTAGAAGGTTTTGACGTAGATTTGATGAATGCCATGGCCAAAGCCGGCAACTTCAAAGTCGAATTCAAACACCAGCCATGGGAAAGCCTCTTCCCTTCTCTGAACAACGGCGATGTGGACATCGTTATGTCCGGCGTAACCATCACTGACGACCGCAAACAAAGCATGCTCTTCAGCGATCCATACTTTGAAATCACCCAAGTTGTCCTCGTTCCAAAAGGCAAAAAAGTAGCTTCTTCCGAAGACCTGAAAAACATGGCCAAAGTCGGCGTGGTAACCGGCTACACCGGCGACTTCTCCGTTTCCAAACTCTTGGGCAACGACAATCCGAAAATCGCCCGCTTTGAAAGCGTTCCCCTGATTATCAAAGAATTGGAAAACGGCGGTTTGGACTCCGTCGTCAGCGACAGCGCGGTCATTGCAAACTATGTGAAAAACAACCCGACTAAAGGCTTGGATTTCATCTCCCTGCCTGACTTCACCATCGAAAACTACGGTATCGCTGCACGCAAAGGCGACGAAGCAACCATCAAAATGTTGAACGATGCGCTGAAAAAAGTACGCGAAAGTGGCGAATACGACAAAATTTACGCCAAATACTTTGCTAAAGAAGGCGAAAAAACCGAAGCAGCCAAATAATCCGGTATGACTTCCTAAACTAAAGGCCGTCTGAAAACTTTTCAGACGGCCTTTAATCTGGTTAACGCCATTAAACGTAAGCATCCCTTATAATCCGCTTGTTTTTATCCTTCAAATGAAAGACGCGCCATGATCAAACCCCTTATCCTCAGCCTCGCTGCCGCAACTGCTTTGGCCGCCTGCTCCGCTTCTGAAAAACAAGAATCTCCTAAGGTCGGCGTGGCCAATCCAGCTTCTGAATTCTGCGTCAAACAAGGCGGAAAATCCGAAATCAAAAAAGACAAAGACGGCAATGAATACGGCGTGTGCCACTTGCCCGACGGTAAAGTCGTTGAAGAATGGGAATATTTCCGTCAACACAACAAATAATTGCTAAACCATATAAAAGGCCGTCTGAACCCAAGTTTCAGACGGCCTTTTTCTTTTAAACAGCGATTATTTTACTTCCAATTTGGTCACGCCGCCCATATACGGTTGCAACGCGGCAGGAACATTAATGCTGCCGTCAGCATTTTGATGGTTTTCCAATACCGCCACCAAAGTACGGCCGACTGCCAAGCCTGAGCCGTTCAAAGTATGCACCAAACGGTTTTTACCGTTTTCATCTTTGAAACGCGCTTTCATGCGGCGAGCTTGGAAATCTTCGCAGTTGGAGCAGCTGGAAATCTCACGATAAGTATTTTGCGCCGGAACCCAAACTTCCAAGTCGTAGGTTTTAGTTGCGCCGAAACCCATGTCGCCGGTACACAAAGTGATCACGCGGTATGGCAGTTCCAATGCTTTCAAAATATTTTCAGCGTGGCCGACCATTTCTTCCAGCGCTTCGTATGATTTTTCCGGATGAACGATTTGCACCATTTCCACTTTGTCGAATTGGTGTTGGCGAATCAAACCGCGCACGTCTTTACCGTATGCGCCCGCTTCGGAGCGGAAACATGGGGAATGCGCAGTCAATTTTAACGGCAAATTGCTGCTGGCCACGATACTGTCGGCAACAGTATTCGTCAGCGTTACTTCGGCGGTCGGAATCAGATATTGCGTTTTCTTACTCTCATCACCGCCGCGGGTAACGTGGAACAAATCTTCTGCAAATTTAGGCAGTTGACCCGTACCTTGCAGGGTCAGGTCATCCACAATGTAAGGCGTGTAATGTTCGGTATAGCCGTGTTTCAGCGTGTGCGTATCGAGCATGAATTGTGCCAGTGCGCGGTGCAGGCGGGCGATTTGACCTTTCATGACGGTAAAGCGCGCGCCGGAAAGTTTCGCACCGCCTTCGAAATCCAAGCCCAAAGGCTCGCCCAAATCAACATGGTCTTTGATTTCAAAGTCAAATTCTCGCGGCGTACCGACTTTGCGGACCTCAACGTTTTCAGTTTCGTCTTTACCGACAGGCACACTTTCGTGCGGCAGGTTCGGAATACTTAGCAACCAAGCATCCAATTCTTTCTGAACGGCATCCAAATCAGCGGCAGTCTGCTCCAAATCCGCTTTGATTTGGGCAACCTGATCCATTGCAGCTTGAGCCTCTTCGTGTTTGCCTTGGCCTTTCAACGCACCGATTTGTTTAGAAATACTGTTGCGCGAAGCCTGCAACTCTTCTGTTTTCACTTGAACGGCTTTGCGTTGTTCTTCCAAAGCGTTGAAACGCGCGGTATCAAACTCGTAACCGCGTGCGGCCAAACGTTCGGCAACCGCGGCGGTATTGCTGCGGAGCAATTGGATGTCTAACATTGTTTTCTCTCGTTAAGATTCAGAATGGCATTATTGTAAACCAATTTAAAGATATTTTCACAGCGACAGGCCGTCTGAAAACAAAAAACGCCCCTGCAAAAGCAGGAGCGTTTTTTAAGAATTTTGGCACGCCCACGGGGATTCGAACCCCGGTTGCCGCCGTGAAAGGGCAGTGTCCTAGGCCTCTAGACGATGGGCGCGTAACCGAAGCGCGAACTATACAGAAAGCCTTTTCTTCTGTCAACGCCTTTACTGCATTTTTAAAGATGCTGCCGATTTCCGTATGTTATTTTCCCTGTATAATGCCGGTTTTAATAAAAAGGAAAACTCGCCATGTGGTTTAAGCAAATCAGTTTTTATCCGCTCAACAAAGACAAGTTGCCCGAATTGGAAGTCCTTGCCGACAAATTGGCGCAATCCGAATTTGCCCATTGTCAGGGTTTGGACTGGTTTAGCGAAGGCTTTTCCACGCCGGTTTCCTTTTCGCCAGAGCTGGTTTTCCCTGCCGATTACACTTGGCGCGTTGCCCTGAAAAAAGAAGAAAAAGTCCTGCCTGCCGGCGTGATCCGCGATATTTTGGATGAAAAGGTTTTGGAAATCCAAAACAACGAAGCGCGCAATGTCGGCCGTAAGGAAAAACAAGAGCTGAAAGAACAGATTACTGACGACCTGCTGCCCCGTGCCTTTACGCGCAGCAGCCGCACACAGGCGATTTTCGACACGCGCCACGGGTATCTTTTGGTCAACAATGCCGCATCTGCCAAAGCGGAAAATATCCTGACCAAACTGCGCGAAGCCTTGGGCGGTTTGGAAGCAGCCCTGCCCAACACCAAACAATCGCCCTCCTCCCTGATGACCAGCTGGCTGCTGCAAGGCCATTGCGAAGGCGGTTTTGAATTAGACAGCGACTGCGAACTCAAAGGCGTAGGCGATGTTGTTCCGGTCGTCAAAGTTTCCAAACAAGACCTGACCACCGATGAAGTGGTACAACACGTCAAAAATGGCAAAACCGTTACCCAGCTGGGCTTGGTATGGCGCGAACAAATCGCGTTCATCCTCACCCAAGACTTTACGCTCAAACGCATCCAGTATCTGGACGTTTTGCAAGAAGAAGCCGAAAGCAACGGCGACGATGCCGCCAGCCTCGCCTTTGCCTCGCAAATCCTGATGACCGAAGCCATCAGCACCATGTTAGAAGAACTGGTTTCTTATTTGGGCGGCTGGCAAGAGTAATTTTTCAGACGGCCTTTTGATTGGGAAATATCAAAGGCCGTCTGAAATATAAATAGAAGTATCAGAAAGGATGTCATGATGTTGGGTGCAGTCATTGGCGATATTGCCGGATCACGATTCGAGTTTGACAACTACCGCCACACCGATTTTGACATTTTCAGCCCCGACAGCGACTTTACCGATGACACGATTTGCACTGTTGCCATCGCCGATTGGGTTTTACAAGGCTGCAACGATGATTTAGCCTTAATCTTACAAAGCTGGTGCAGGGCATATCCCTGCCCTAAAGGCTCATATGGCGGCCGCTTCTCACAATGGATAGAATGGAAAGATCCAGAACCTTATAATAGCTGGGGCAACGGCTCGGCCATGCGTGTTTCTGCCGTTGGTTGGGCATTTGCCACATTGGAAGAAACCCTACATTTTGCCGAACAATCCGCTATCGTAACGCACAACCACCCGGAAGGCATTAAAGGCGCGCAAGCTGTAGCTGCCACCATCTTTTGGGCGCGTACCGGTATAGGCAAAGCGCAAATCAAAGAAAACATTACACGGCAATTCGGCTACGACTTGAGCCAAAGTTGCGATCAAATCCGCTCGCATTATCATTTCAACGAAAGCTGCCAGGAAACCGTACCTCAAGCGATTACCGCCTTTCTTGAAAGCGATGATTTTGAACACGCCATCCGACTGGCAGTTTCCCTGGGCGGAGACAGCGATACCTTGGCGGCCATTACCGGCAGTATTGCCGAAGCCTACCATGGTATCCCTACGTCTATACGCGAACACGCTTTAGCCATATTGCCACGCCGTATTGCTGAAACCCTGCTGACTTTTGAATCCCAATATCAGGCCGTCTGAAACTGCCTGCAAAAAGGAATAAATGATGAAATACCTCGCCCTACTTCCCGTCGCCTTCATGCTGGGTACGCCTGCCATTGCCGAAACCATCAATCCTTATCAGGAAAAAGGTTGCGTTTACGATGGCGATGTCGGCAAAGACGGCAAACCATCCGGCAAAGGCACATGGAAATGCCAAGACGGCCGCAGCTATGTCGGAGCCTTTAAAGACGGCAAATTTGACGGCAAAGGCGTATATACCGTTTCCAGCAACAGTGAAACCTTTATCGAACCTTTCTCCTCCAACAGCGCCAAATTACGCAATATGACGCTGGAGGGCGTGTTCAAAAAAGGTAGGGCGCACGGAAACTTTACCGCCTCTCAAAACGGCACACCAGTCTTCATCATGAAATGCGAAGACGGTATGATTAAAGAAGTCAAACTGCCTAAAAAATCTGCTTCCAAAACCAAATAAACAGCCTTTCAGACGGCCTTATCCAGCTTTTAGGCCGTCTGAAACATCAATGAACAAGCCTGCCTAAAGGCTGTTGTATTGATTTTAAAGAATTTCCAAACAACCCTTACCCCAGGACAACCACCATGAGCATTAAATCCGACAAATGGATACGCCGCATGGCCGAAGAACACGGCATGATTGAGCCGTTCGAGCCCAACCAAATCAAAGAGGCCAACGGCCAACGCATCATTTCCTACGGCACATCCAGCTACGGCTACGACATCCGCTGTGCCAATGAATTTAAAATCTTCACCAATATCAACAGCACCATCGTCGACCCGAAAAACTTCGACCCGAAAAACTTCGTTACAGTCGAAGATGACTGCTGCATCATTCCGCCCAACTCCTTTGCACTGGCGCGCACAGTCGAATATTTCCGCATCCCGCGCAACGTCCTGACCGTCTGCTTAGGCAAATCCACCTACGCACGCTGCGGCATCATCGTCAACGTTACCCCGTTCGAGCCTGAGTGGGAAGGCTACGTTACCCTTGAGTTTTCCAACACCACCCCCTTACCTGCCAAAATTTATGCAGGCGAAGGCGTGGCTCAAGTCTTGTTCTTTGAAAGTGATGAAGTCTGCGAAACTTCATACAAAGACCGTAACGGCAAATACATGGGACAAACCGGTGTTACCCTGCCTAAGACTTAAATATACAAAATAAAAAAAAGGCCGTCTGAAGTTTCAGACGGCCTTTTATCATTTAATTTAGAAACGGCGTTTCAGCTTGCAAGCCTGCAAGATATGAACGGCGAGTTCTTCCACTGATTTATCCGTTGTATTGGTAAACGGTACTCCGTGGCGTTTGAACATATTTTGCGCATCAGCAATCTCGCTGCGGCAAGTATCGATTTTGGCATAGGTCGAGTTAGGACGGCGTTCATGACGGATAGCCTGCAGACGCTCAGGCTGAATGGTCAAGCCGAACAGCTTGTCTTTATAAGGCTTGACCATACGCGGCAAATCGGTCGATTCCAAATCATCGGGAATCAATGGATAGTTTGCGGCACGGATACCGTATTGCAGGGCCAGATAGAGACAGGTCGGCGTTTTGCCCGAACGGGACACGCCCATCAAAATCACATCCGCTTCCTGCAGGTTTTTATCGCTGACGCCGTCATCATGATTCAGTGAAAAATTGACCGCCTCCATACGCGCATCATAGCGTTGGGTATTGCCGATACTGTGGTGCCCCTGCTGGGCGGCAACCGCCTCCGTATTGAGTTCCTTTTCCAAAAGACCGAGAAAGGTTTCAAAGAAATTAATATGGAACGCATTGGCTTTCTTGATGATTTCACGGATTTCGTCATTGACCACACTGACAAAAGCAATCGGGCGCACACCGAATTTTTCAGCTGACTGGTTGACTTTGTCTACAACAGCACGCGCTTTTTCAGGCGTATCGATAAACGGATAGGTATGGCGTTTGAACTCAACATTGCCAAATTGGTTCAGCAAGGCTTCACCGATATTTTCAGCGGTCAGGCCGGTTCGGTCGGAAATATAGAAGACTTGGCGTGGATCAGTCATAATGAATCCTCTTGAGGGTAACGTTTCAGACGGCAATCATAGCAGTTACAGCCTTTGCAATAAAGCGATTCCCGAGAGATTACACAGGATTACAACAAATTTGAACAATTTTTAAATTGGCACAAAATTTTATTTTTTGCTATTTTGTAGAATTTTATTCTAAAATTACAAAATAAATCTTGTTTATCAAATTTATTAACTTATTTTGTTTTCCATATTTAACAAGAAGATAACACGTAAAAACATGAATCTGATATTCACATTTCAGAAGGCTACACGCCTGAAAAGCACAATATCACAGACGAATTTGTGATTTTTAAAAAGATAAAACACATGACAGCCATCAAACGAATGGCTACAATAAGCAGGCGGATTTGTTTCTTTTTTAACATTTTTTGGATTGGATTGGACACACAAATGGCCGAAAACTACGTTATTTGGTTTGAAAACCTGCGTATGACTGACGTTGAGCGAGTGGGCGGTAAAAATGCCTCTTTGGGCGAAATGATCAGCCAACTGACTGAAAAAGGCGTGCGCGTTCCCGGCGGTTTTGCAACCACAGCCGAAGCTTATCGTGCTTTCCTGGCTCACAATGGTCTGAGCGAGCGTATTTCCGAAGCCCTGAAACAACTGGATGTTGAAGACGTTGCCGAATTGGCACGCGTGGGTAAAGAAATCCGTCAATGGATTTTGGATACCCCGTTCCCTGAGCAGCTGGATGCTGAAATCGAAACAGCTTGGAACAAAATGGTTGCCGATGCCGGCGGTGCGGACATTTCCGTTGCCGTACGTTCTTCCGCAACAGCAGAAGACTTGCCGGATGCTTCTTTTGCCGGTCAACAAGAAACCTTCTTGAACATCAACGGCTTGGAAAACGTTAAAGAAGCCATGCACCATGTATTCGCTTCCCTGTACAACGACCGTGCCATTTCTTACCGTGTCCACAAAGGCTTCGAACACGACATCGTTGCCCTTTCAGCCGGCGTACAACGCATGGTGCGCTCCGACAGCGGCGCGTCCGGTGTGATGTTCACCATCGATACCGAGTCCGGTTACGACCAAGTCGTTTTCGTTACCTCTTCTTACGGCCTGGGCGAAAACGTCGTACAAGGCGCGGTCAACCCTGACGAATTCTATGTATTCAAACCTACTTTGAAAGCGGGCAAACCGGCTATCCTGCGCAAAACCATGGGTTCGAAACAAATTAAAATGATCTTTACCGACAAAGCCGAAGCCGGTAAATCTGTCACCAACGTTGATGTACCTGTAGAAGACCGTCAACGCTTCTCCATTACCGATGCCGAAGTAACCGAGTTGGCTCATTACGCGCTGACCATCGAAAAACACTACGGCCGCCCAATGGACATCGAATGGGGCCGCGACGGCTTGGATGGCAAACTCTACATCCTGCAAGCACGCCCTGAAACTGTAAAATCTCAAGAAGACGGCAGCCGCAACCTGCGCCGCTTCTCTATCAACGGCGAAAAAGTTGTCTTGTGCGAAGGTCGTGCCATCGGTCAAAAAGTTGGCCAAGGTAAAGTTCGCTTGGTGAAAGATGCTTCAGAGATGGATTCCGTTGAAGCAGGCGACGTACTCGTTACCGACATGACCGACCCGGATTGGGAGCCGGTAATGAAACGTGCTTCTGCCATCGTGACCAACCGCGGCGGCCGTACCTGCCACGCAGCGATTATCGCGCGTGAATTGGGTATTCCGGCCGTAGTCGGCTGCGGAGACGCAACCGATCTGCTTTCAGACGGCCAAGAAGTTACCGTATCTTGTGCCGAAGGCGATACCGGCTTCATCTACTCCGGTCTGCTGGACGTACAAATTACCGATGTTGCTTTGGACAACATGCCTAAAGCCCCTGTCAAAGTGATGATGAACGTTGGTAACCCTGAATTGGCATTCAGCTTCGCCAACCTGCCTAGCGAAGGTATCGGCTTGGCACGTATGGAATTCATCATCAACCGTCAAATCGGTATCCACCCTAAAGCTTTGTTGGAATTTGACAAACAAGACGACGAATTGAAAGCGGAAATTACCCGCCGCATCGCCGGCTACGCTTCTCCTGTCGACTTCTATGTCGATAAAATCGCAGAAGGCGTGGCAACTTTGGCTGCTTCGGTTTACCCACGCAAAACCATCGTCCGTATGTCTGACTTCAAATCCAACGAATACGCCAACTTGGTGGGCGGCAGCATCTACGAACCGCACGAAGAAAACCCAATGTTGGGCTTCCGTGGTGCAGCGCGTTATGTTGCTGACAGCTTCAAAGACTGCTTCGCACTCGAGTGCAAAGCCTTGAAACGTGTCCGTGACGAAATGGGTTTGACCAACGTCGAAATCATGATTCCATTCGTCCGCACTTTGGGTGAAGCCGAAGCTGTTGTCAAAGCCCTGAAAGAAAACGGTTTGGAACGCGGCAAAAACGGCCTGCGCCTGATCATGATGTGCGAGTTGCCAAGCAACGCTGTATTGGCAGAACAATTCCTGCAATACTTCGACGGCTTCTCCATCGGCTCTAACGACATGACCCAGCTGACCCTCGGCCTCGACCGTGACAGCGGTTTGGTATCCGAATCCTTCGACGAACGCAATCCTGCCGTTAAAGTGATGTTGCACTTGGCAATCTCTGCCTGCCGCAAACAAAATAAATACGTCGGCATTTGCGGTCAAGGCCCGTCAGACCATCCGGACTTTGCCAAATGGCTGGTTCAAGAAGGTATCGAAAGCGTATCGCTCAACCCTGATACCGTGATTGAAACTTGGCTGTATTTGGCTAACGAATTGAACAAATAAGTTCGATGAGACCAAAATCCCCTGCCCATCTATCTCGGCAGGGGATTTTTATTGCCTTATTCAATGCCGTCTGAAAAAACTTTCACTTTCTTTTACCTTGCTGAAAAAGTCCTTTATCATCAAAATGATAAAAAAATATGCCGCCATATCCACAAATTTTCAATGTTAATATACTGCCTTTATGTATTTTATCCCATGCCTTTTGAGTGAACCTTTTTTCACTCTTCCTATCTATCATATACAGTATAACGATACCTTTAGAAACAACTCATGAATACAAATTTTATTTCCACCTTTCAGACGGCCTTAAAACGTCTGGCACTCATCAGCACCATTGCCGTCTTAGCAGCCTGCGCCGGCAACAACACTTCTTCCAACCGCGCCGTACCCGACGGCTACTACAAAGTCCGTCCCGGCGATACCCTGACCCAAATCGCCAAACGGTACGGACAAAACGTCAATACATTGGTTGCATGGAACAACCTTCCCAACGCCTCACAAATCGAAGTCGGCCAAGTATTGCGCGTCCGCCGTCATGTTGCCTCCCGCAATACTGCTACGCAGCAACGCCAAGCAACCGCCGTTACCCCGATCAATCGGTTAAGTTTGCAATGGCCGACCGATAACGCCTCATCTTCCATTATCCAACGATACAACGGCACAACCAGCAAAGGCATAGATATTGCAGGCACACAAGGCCAACAAATCCGTTCCGCCGGAGCCGGTACCGTTATCTACGTTGGCGAAGAAGTCCGCGGCTACGGCAAGCTAATTTTAATCAGCCACAACGACTACACCATTACCGCCTATGCCCACAACGACACGCTTTTAGTACAAAAAGATCAAAAAGTCCAAGCCGGCCAAGTTATCGCCACCATGGGCAGCAGCGATACAGACAGCGTCAAGCTGCATTTTGAAGTTCGTCTAAACGGCAAAGCAGTCGATCCCCTGCCTTATTTGACTAGAACAAATTAATACCTTAATCAAAAGGCCGTCTGAAATAACTTTATTTCAGACGGCCTTTTGATTATCTTGCTATAACAGCTATTTCAACAAAATCTTTTCCTATTTAACTTATGTTGATTGAGTGTAAACGCCATTATACAATAACAACTCTTTTTAACATTCCATTTCAGGTACCCTACTATGTCTCCTAACCGCATCCTTGCAACCGCATTCTTGTTTGCATCTGCATTTGCCAGCGCAGATGTCCATATTGATGAAAGCATTCCTTACCGCGATAAAGAAGAAATCGATACCCGTATTGTTTCCGAGTGTTTAGAAGTGGGCAGTATTATGTCCAAATCTTTGCAAGAAACTGCAGCCAAAAGTGATGTAACGGTTGTCCGTGATGGTAAAAAACAAGGCACATACGCAGATATCGCCATTACTTCCGCCATGAGCGCAGGCAATGCCTTTATCGGTCACGCCAAAGGGATGGCGGTTTCAGCCACTTTGTATGTTGACGGCAAACAAGTTAATAAAAAAACCTTTACCCGCAACTCTTCTGGCGGCATGTTTGGCGCTTATAAAAGCTCTTGTGCTGTCTTAAATCGCACTTCTAAAGTTTTGGGTTCTGACATTGCACAATGGGTGGTTCGCGAACAAAAAAATACTCAAGACAAATAAAACCCCAATTTGATAAAGGCCGTCTGAAAAACCGTATTTCAGATGGCCTTTATATTTTCTATTTCTCTAAAAACAAAGAAATAAATTACCCATTAATCATTGTCAGAAATAGAGAATTTTATTTCCAATGCCCTTGATTTTAGAATATCTACCCTCAATTATTAAAAATATAAGAATTTTGTATATGAGCAGTCAAAGGAATAACATGGCAGAAAAAAACTATTATGAAATACTAGGCGTTGCCAAAGATGCGGATGAGGCCGAAATCAAAAAAGCCTACCGAAAACTGGTGCGCAAATACCACCCCGATGTCAGCAAAGAACCTGACGCAGCCGAACGTACGGTAGAAATCAACCGTGCCTACGAAACGCTTTCCGACAAAGAAAAGCGGGCCGAATACGATGAAATGTTGGCTAATCCTTACGGACGCAGCGCCGGAGGCAATCCGTTCGGTCAAGGCGGCAATCCGTTTGGCAATGGATTTAACGGCGGCGGCTTCCGCTATGAACGTCATGAAGGCGAACCGTTCGGAGCGGGAGACTTCAATTTTGAAGATCTGTTTTCATCATTCCGCCAATCCCACACTCGTTCCGAGCAACCCCGCGGCCCAATAAAAGGCGAGGATCAACATGCTGAATTGAGTATTGATATTTACGCAGCGTATGTTGGTGCAGAACGTAGCATGACTTTGAATGTGCCGACTCTAGACGAATACGGACGTGCGGTTTATCAAAATAAAACCCTCAACGTCAAAATCCCAAAAGGCATTGCAGAAGGCCAACAAATCCGTTTGGCCGGTCAAGGTTTGCCGGGATATAACGGCGGTGAAAACGGTGACTTGTACTTAAAAATCAAGTTCCACGACCAACCTGATTTATACGTCAAAAACAGAAAAGACGTATATCAAACAATAGATGTCAAACCTTGGGAAGCCGTATTGGGCGGCAAAATCATCGTCCCTACCGCTTCAGGCCGCTTGCAGGTCAATCTGCCTGCCAACAGCCAAAGCGGTAAAAGCATCCGCCTCAAAGGCAAAGGTATTCCTGCAAAAGAAGCCGGAGACCTTTATCTCAATATCCGCATTAATGTTCCGCCAGTAGAGAGCGAAGCCGACCGTGCCGCATGGGAAAAATTGGCCGAACACTTTGCCGCGAAACAAGCATAAGAGAAAGGATAAATTATGATTCAGTCCTCCGATGTTACCCTTACTTTTGAAGAAATCGTTGCCGCCAGCCGCTGCCGTCGCGATTGGCTGTTGGAACTTATAGCAGAAGACATCATCAGCATCGATGGTGCGCCCGAAAAAAGCACCTTCAGTGGTTTTCATCTTGCCCGCATCCGTCGCGCACAACGCTTAAGCCGCGATTTTGAAGCCGGCATTCCTGCATTGGGGCTGATTATGCGGCTGTTAGACGAGGTGGAAGAGCTCAGAAAAATACAGCGTCCGCTGGTACTGCTCGAAGAAGAGTAAATATCGATAAGTTGTTCAATTAAATATTGATGACAAGACAAAGTTTTTGATGTTTATTGATATTCCATAATGAAAGGCCGTCTGAAAATATTTTCAGACGGCCTTTTTATGCCTTAATTAACAACAGCGTCCGCCGTTGCTGCCGCAACGGCGTTTTCGGCAGTAGTCTTGGAATTGCAGCTCGGTCATGACCGGTGCGTCGGGATTATGTCTGCGTTGACGGGCAACGTAATTTTCATAATCCGGGACACCGACCATCAAGTTCGCTGTCAACTTGATGGTTTTCCACCAAGAGGCAAGCTTATGCTTCACTTTGAGCCTCCGGCTGTTTACCGTCGCGGTACACTGCTGGAATTTCTTTAGCAGTTGGCCAGCCGACTTTGCGGGCTTTCATGGCGGTACGAAAACCGTACACGGCGACAATCACGACAACTGCCAGGAACAAAGCGGTCAGACCGGCATTGATTTGGTCGTTGAAGATGATTTGTGACATTTCGCCAATGTCTTTAGCTGGGGCAAGGACTTCGCCTGAGGCCAAGGCATCGCGGTATTTGCCTGCATGAGCCAAGAAGCTGACGCGTGGGTCGCTGTGGAACAGTTTTTGCAAACCGGCATAGCAGGTTACAAACAATACGCCGACAGCAGGAACCAAGGTTACCCAAACATAGCGGTCGCGTTTCATTTTCACCAATACAACGGTACACATAATCAACGCTACACCTGCAAGCATTTGGTTGGCGATACCAAACAACGGCCAGAGCGAGTTGATACCACCCAGAGGGTCGGTTACGCCGGTATAGAGGAAGTAACCCCACAATGCCACGGCAAAGAATGTTGCAACCAAGTTGGCAGGGATAGAATCGGTGTTACCGAATGGTTTGTAGAAGATACTGCCCAAGTCTTGAATCATGAAACGGGCAACGCGTGTACCGGCATCAACCGCGGTCAAGATGAACAAGGCTTCAAACAGCAAGGCAAAGTGATACCAGAACGCCATCATGGCTTCACCCGGAATCAGACGGCTCATGATGTGTGCCATACCAACTGCAAGAGTTGGTGCACCGCCTGCACGAGACAGAATGGTGTTTTCGCCCACTTCTTTAGCAGTATGCAACAGAGTTGCGGCATCAACAGGGAAGTTCAGTTTAGTGGTAATGACTTCGGCAGCTGTGTTGGCATCTGTACCAATCAGCGCGGCCGGGCTGTTCATCGCGAAGTACACGCCTGGATCAAGCGAAGCGGCAGCAGCCAGAGCCATAATGGCCACAAAGCTTTCCATAATCATGCCACCGTAACCGATCATGCGGACGTGGGTTTCGTTTTCCACCATTTTTGGCGTAGTACCTGAAGAAATCAACGCATGGAAGCCTGAAACCGCACCACAAGCAATGGTAATGAATAAGAATGGGAACAATGCACCAGAGAATACCGGGCCTGAACCATCGATAAAGTGGGTAACTGCAGGCATTTGCAGGGTTGGGTTAACAATAACAATACCCAAAGCCAAAGCTGCAATCGTACCGATTTTCAGGAAGGTAGACAGATAGTCGCGCGGAGTCAGCAAGAGCCAAACCGGCAATACGGAAGCCACGAAACCGTAAATCATAATCGCCCAAGTCAGCTGAATGCCGTCAAGGTCAAACCAGTGACCAAAGGAGCTGTGGGCAACATCTTCACCGTAAATCACAGCCAACATCAGCAAAATAAAGCCGACGATGGAAATCTCGCCAATTTTGCCCGGACGGATATAACGGGTGTAAATACCCATAAACAGCGCAATCGGCATAGTTGCTGCGATGGTGAACGTACCCCAAGGGCTGTGAACCAATGCTTTCACAACAATCAGCGCCAACACCGCCATAATGATGACCATAATCATCAAAATACCGATGGATGCAATCACGCCTGGGACGGTACCGAGTTCTTGTTTCACGATATCGCCCAAAGACTTACCGTCACGGCGCATAGAAACAAACAGTACCATCATATCCTGTACGGCACCGGCAAATACCACGCCGAAGATAATCCACAAAGTACCGGGCAGATAACCCATTTGCGCTGCCAATACAGGACCAACTAGAGGGCCTGCGCCGGCAATGGCGGCAAAGTGGTGGCCGAACAGTACGCCTTTATGTGTGGGCACATAGTCCAAGCCGTCATTGTGGCGTTCTGCCGGAGTCAGACGGTTAGGATCAAGCTGCATCACACGGTTGGCAATGTAAAGACTATAGAAACGGTAGGCAATGCAGTATACCGAAATGGCGGCCGTAACCATCCAAATCGCACTGACTTGCTCGCCACGGCTGAGAGCTAAAGTAGTAAAGGAGGCCAAGCCTACCAAAACCACAATGCCCCAGATCAAAAATGATTTGAGCGATTTCATTGATTTATCCTTAAAACGTGATGCACCAAGGCTTGCTTTAGCGACAAACTGCCTTAATGCGCTTCAGAAAGACCAGTCATTATAGTCTTCATGATTTCATGAGTGGAATGTCATTTCAACCCCAATTCGACTGAAAACAAAATGATTAGTTCGTCCGTAAGGTTAACACAAACAGACAATATACCCTTCATTTTTTACTTCAAAACTAAATATTCCTTAACATATAGCAAACGAAAGGCCGTCTGAAAACCCAAATATTCAGTTTTCAGACGGCCTGACAAACGGTCAATGCTATAATCCGATATTCCCATTTCTCTATATTGCCATACCATGCAAAACAACGATTCCGAAACCATGCGCCTCTCCAAACGCATGGCGCAATTAGGCTTATGCTCGCGCCGCGAGGCAGACAGCTACATCGAGCAAGGCTGGGTCAAAGTAAACGGCCAAACCGCCGTACTCGGTCAAAAAGTCACCGAGCGCGACCGCATCGACCTCAACAAACAAGCCCATGAAAAACAAGCCGCGCGCGTAACCATCCTACTGAACAAACCTGTCGGCTACGTCAGCGCGCAGGCAGAAAAAGGCTATAAGTCCGCCGCCGAACTCATCACAGCCGACAACCATTGGGAAGGCGACGACAGCCGTATCCCTTTCAGCGAAAAGCACAAATTCGGCTTGGCCCCTGCCGGTCGCTTAGATATCGACTCCGTCGGATTGTTAGTACTCACTCAGGACGGCCGCATTGCCAAACAGCTGATTGGCGAAAACAGCAGTAGCGAAAAAGAATACCTTGTCCGCGTCCGCGGCAAACTGGACGACAAAGGCCTTGCCCTGCTCAACCACGGCTTGAGTTTGGACGGAGAAAAATTGCGCCCCGCCAAAGTCGAATGGCAAAACGAAGACCAGTTACGCTTTATTTTGCGACAAGGCAAAAAACGCCAAATCCGCCGCATGTGCGAACTGGTCGGCCTGCGCGTCGTCGGTTTGAAACGCATCCGCATGGGCAAAGTCAAACTCGGCAGACTGCCACCGGGCAAATGGCGTTATTTACGCGCTGACGAATCGTTTTAATTGCAGATAACAAAAAGCCCGTCTGAAAACACATTTCAGACGGCCTCATCTTTTACTGATTACTCGATATAAGTAAACTTCGCACGTTTGATATTGCAGAGAATTTCGTACGGAATCATACCGGCAACTTCGGAAACTTCATTGATATTAATCACATCACCCCAAAGCTCAACTTCCGCGCCCAAGCCCTCTTTCGAGGCTTCCAGCTCAACCGTAATCATATCCATAGATACCCTGCCGATAATACGGCTGCGTTTGCCATCCACCGCCACAGGGGAATTAGTGGAAGCGCGACGCGGATAGCCGTCGGCATAGCCGCAGGCAATCAAACCGACACGGGTAGATTTGCTGGTGTAGAACGTTGCGCCGTAGCCAATCGGAGAATGCGGTTGCAACACGCGCTCGCCGAAAACGCGGGAAGTCAGGCGCATAACTGGTTTCAAACGCTCATCCACGCCGCCGAAAGGCGAAACACCATATAAGGCCAGACCAGCACGTCCCCAATCGCGGCGCGCTTCAGGCACGTTCAAAATCGCGGCGGAATTGGCCAAGCTCTCTTCGCCTTCCAAACCCTCACACGCCAAATCAAACGCTTCAAGCTGCATTTCGGTCATGCCGTTTTCCGGCTCGTCCGCACAGGCAAAATGGCTGAATTTCACAATATTTTCAACCGATTCGGATTGTTTCAATGCAGTATAGGCGGCGGCATAATTGTGTGGAAAGAAACCGGCACGGTGCATACCAGAGTCCATTTTCAGCCATACAGTTGTCGGATGTTGCCACTCATGATGCACAAATGCCTCCAGTTGCCATTGGCTGCCGATTGCCGGCCACAAATCATAACGGTCAACATCCGCATATTCCGCAGCATCAAATACGCCTTCCAACAAAACAATCGGATTTTTAATGCCGTTTTGGCGCAGCTCCACGCCTTCATCTACCGTTGCCACCGCAAAGCCGTCGGCAATATCTGCCAACGCGTGTGCACACCTGACCGCGCCATGCCCGTAAGCATCGGCCTTAATCACAGCCAACAATTTATTGCCGTGCAACTCTTTGAGAAAACGATAATTTTGACGTAAATTATCCAAACGGATTTGCGCATTGAGCGGACGCATAATGTATTCCTCTTATCGGCATTCCGTTTCAGACGGCCTGCCCTATTACTTTGAAGCAAATATTATAGGTCAAAAACTACACAGGATTCCATGAAATACACAAGAATAATCTATTCATAATTTAGACCTCATGCGCGCCTTTAGGCATTTATGCTTCTTCTCAGCCTGTTTTAAGGTTATGATTCAATCCAAATGAAAACGACAGACATCAAGGCCATGAAAGAACTCGACAAAACCGACTTAAAAATTCTCAAGCTCCTACAACAAAACGCACGTATCCCCATGACCGAATTGGCTGAAAAAGTCGGCCTCTCCACCACGCCGGTAACCGAACGCGTCCGCCGTTTGGAACGCGACAACCTTATCACCGGCTATCACGCCCATCTGAATCCCCATGCTTTAGGTCAAAGCCTCCTGGTCTTTGTCGAACTGAAACTGCGCTCCAAATCCGGCAATATTTTTGAAGACTTCAAACGCGAAGTGCTAAAAATTCCGCAAATTTTGGAATGCCACTTAGTCTCCGGCGAATACGACTACCTTATCAAAGTCCGCCTGCCCAATATGTCCGCCTATCGCGATATGCTTGGCAATATCCTGCTGCAACTGCCGGCTGCAGCCGAAAGCCGTAGCTATGTTGTCATGGAAGAAGTCAAAGAAGAAGTAGTATTAGACATCTAATTCTATTCGATAAACAAAGGCCATCTGAAAGATTACAACATTCAGACGGCCTTTATTTTAAATAGGCAAAAAAAATGCACACATTCGACAGAATGCGTGCCAAGTCTACAAAGGAGAAATAGAGGAGAAACTATTAACTGACTACTCGAACCAGCTAACGAAACGAATTATGCAACAAGAGATTCAACCGCGCAAGTATTTTTCTTGTAAAGTTTCTTAATTATTCGATTTACAAATTTTAAATGTAATCATATTTCAATGTAGATAAAAAAATGCGCATACCGTCTCGATATGCGCCAAGTCTACAAAGGAGAAATAGAGGAGAAAAATCAAGCTGCATCAAGCAACTCAACGGCGCGAATTATCCTAGCCTTCTACCCTCCTGTCAACTGTTTTCCTATCTATTTTCAAGTATTTTGCTAAAAAACAACAAATCCGCTATTCCCCTCTTTTTCTAGCTATTTTCGCCCATATATAAAAAGAATTTAGGGCCGTCTGAAACATATATTGCTACTAAAGATAAACGGCTCCATACTCACACATTCATAGTCCATATCAACCCAACCCAAAGACCATGACCACCCCACTTTCCCTTGCCGTCGTCGGCCATACCAACACAGGCAAAACCTCGCTCTTACGTACGCTTTTGCGCGACAGCACCTTCGGTGAAGTGAAAAACGCGCCATCCACCACGCGCCATGTCGAAGAGGCCCTTATCAACGACGGCGACGACAGCTTGGTTTACCTCTACGATACACCCGGCCTTGAAGATGCAGGCGGCGTGTTGGACTGGCTGGAAACCCACACATCCGCACGCGATGACGGTATCGAACGCATCCAGCAATTCCTCAGCAGTCATGAGGCGCATCACGAGTTCAACCAAGAGGCCAAAGTGCTGCGCCAAGTCATGCAAAGCGATATGGCCATGTACGTCATCGATGCGCGGGAACCCGTCCTCGACAAATACAAAGACGAGCTGACCATTTTGTCTTGGTGCGCCAAGCCCATCATGCCCGTGTTCAACTTTACCCAAAATCAAGACCTGACCGCTTGGACCAATATGCTCGCCCGTCGAACCCTGCATGTTTACGCCGGTTTCGATACCGTTGCCTTCGACTTTGAAGGCGAAATCCGATTGTGGGACAACCTTGCCACCATGTTACCTAAGCGCGACATCCTCGACCGCCTCATCAATATGCGCCGTCGCGAGTGGCAACGGTTGGATACGGAAGCGCGCCGTGAAATTGCCGATTTTCTGCTGGATGCCGCCGCATTTACCCAAGAAATTGCCGAAAACGACGACCCTGCCCCTACTTTGGAAGTCATGCAATCGGAAATCCGCCAACTTGAGCGGCAAATGCAACAACGCCTGTTCACACTTTACCGCTTCTATCACGACGAAGTCGGCAGCGACAGCACATGGATGCCCAAAGCCTTCAAACAAGATCCGTTTGACAGCGAGTTGCTCAAACATTACGGCATCCGTACCGGTACCGGCGCAACCGCAGGCGCGCTCATCGGCTTAGGCTTGGATATTGCCACGCTTGGCGGCTCGCTTGGTTTGGGCACAGCCATCGGCGGACTGTTGGGTGGCATTTTGCCCAATGCACAAGACATCACCGACAAAATCAACGGCCGACAAACCCTGCATACTGATCCTGAGACCCTTACCCTGCTCGCCGCACGCGCACTGGACTTGTTGCACGTCTTGCAAACGCGAGGCCATGCGGCTCAATCTCATATTGAACTAAAAGAACGCAAAGCGCCATGGAATGCGGCCAAATTGCCAAGCGAACTCAATAAAGCACGCAGCAACCGCAAATGGTCTTCGCTCAACACACACCAGCCCGAAGCCAGCCGTAACGAACGCGCAGCCTATGTCGCCACTTTAAGCGAGAAATTAAAAGCTTAGAATTGCCGCATAACAAAAAGGCCGTCTGAAATCCAAATGTTTCAGACGGCCTTTTAAGCTTAGCAGGCAAATATTTATTCAGCAGCTTTGGTTTCGCGTTTCAAACCGCCGCCAAGTGCTTTATACAAGTCGGCAAGGTTTTCCAAACGGGTCAGCTGATTAGCCAAAAGAGCAGTTTCTGCACTGTAACTGCTACGCTCGGCATCCAGCAAATCCAATGCGCTGGATACGCCATGTTTGTAGCGCAAGCTAATGAGACGCAGGCTGTCGTTGTAGGCACGGCTTTGTTTGCTCAAAGCGGCATAGCTTTTATCCAGCTGTTCGCGTGCAACCAACGCATTGGAAACGTCTTTGAATGCGGATTGAACAGCGGCTTCATAAGCAACAATTTGTGCCTGCTGGCGCAGTTTGGCTACGTCAAGATTGGCTTTGTTTGTGCCCCAATCAAAGATAGGCAGAGTGATGGATGGTGCAAAAGCCCAAACACCTGTGCCGCTCTTAAACAGGCCGCTCAACTCGCCGGAAGCGGTACCGACCGAACCGGTCAGGCTGATGCGCGGGAAAAACGCCGCACGTGCCGCGCCGATATTGGCATTAGCTTGTTTGAGCGCGTGTTCGGCCGCACGGATATCCGGACGGTTGAGCAACACGTCCGAACTCAAACTGGCAGGCAGTTTGGTCATTTTGAACTGTTTGCTCAAAGGTAGACCGGCAGGCAAATCTTCAGGCAAAGGTTGATTAATCAGCATGGCCAAAGAATTGCGCGCTTGCTCGCGGTTTTTCACCGCGGATGCGTAATCGGCTTTGGCTGATTCAATCAGGGCTTCCTGTTGGCGCAAATCAACGGCGGAAATCACACCGGCCTTATGGCGTAATTGCGAAAGCTTGTAAGTCGCTTCACGGGTTTGCAATACGCGTTGTGCCAATGCCATGGTTTCTTCGGCGTAGCGTTCGTTAAAGTAGGCTTTGGCAACGGTAGAAATCAAGGTCAGATGCGCTGCATCGCGGTTGGCGGCCACATTGAAATAACCTTGCAACGCGGCTTCGCTGGTGCTGCGGACACGGCCGAAAAGGTCAAGCTCATAAGAAGCCGCGCCCAACCCCACGCTGTATTGGCTGCTGACACTGCCGCCGCTCAAACTGCCTTGACGCGAACCTGTACCGCTAGCATTGACGGTTGGCAACAAATTATTACGCGCAATCATATATTGCTTGCGGTAGATTTCCGCATTCAGTGCGGCTGTACGCAAATCGGTATTGCGTTCTAATGCGATGTCGATCAGGCGGTGAAGGCGCGGATCGGCAAAGTAATCTTGCCAACCCAATTCAGCGGCACGGATACCGTCGTCAACAGTGTCGTATTTAAACGTATCGGCCACGGCAACTTGAGGCTGCTCATATTTCGGTATAATGGTACAGGCCGACAAAGCCGCGGCTGCGGCAACAGCGGTCAGTACAGGTTTGAATGTAATCTTCTTCATTTTAGAATCCTTTAGCATTTTGAGGCCGTCTGAAAAGTTTTCAGACGGCCTTTGCTTTAGTGCTTGTCTGAATCGTGTTTACCGTCTTCAATCATGCCGGCTTCAGCGGCGTGTTTGGCGGCCATCTCATGCTCATGTGCAGTTTCTTTAAAGAATTTGCGCACAACCACATAGAACAAAGGCACAAGGAACACGGACAGAATCGTACCGATCAACATACCCCAGAACACGGTCGTACCAATCGCACGTTGGCTGGCGGAGCTGGCACCGCTGGCAACATAGAGCGGTACCACGCCCAAGATGAAGGCGAACGAAGTCATGATAATCGGACGGAAACGCAGGTGTGCGGCGGCAAGCGCAGCTTCAAGCGCACTCTTGCCTTGCGCTTGCAGGTCTTTGGCAAATTCGATAATCAAAATCGCGTTTTTCGCACTCAAACCCATTACCGTAACGAAACCGACTTGGAAGTAGATATCGTTGGCGTATGCCGGAATACTGCCCAGCAATGCTTCAAACATGTTACGACCAGTTACGCCCAATGCCGCGCCAATCAAGCCCAACGGAATCACAAGGATAACCGCCAACGGGATAGACCAGCTTTCATACAAAGCAGCCAATACCAAGAATACAGCGGCAGCAGCCAATGCGTACAATACGACAGTTTGCGATCCGCCTTTAGCCTCTTCACGAGACTGACCGCCCCACTCCAGACTGTAACCGCCGCCCATTTCATCAACCATTTGCTGTACCGCAGCCATGGCTTGACCGGAAGATACGCCATTAACAGGCGAGCCGGAAAGCTCCATTGCCGGATAACCATTGAAGCGGACGCTTTGTTCCATACCGTTTTCCCAAGAAACAGTAGCAATGGTAGAAAGCGGTACGGCAACGCCGGATTTGTTCGGCACGGTCAGGTTCAGAATATCGGCAGGCTGCATACGGGCACTCGCATCAGCTTGTACCATCACGCGTTGCAGACGGCCTTGATTCGGAAAGTCGTTTACATAAGACGAACCCAAAGAAGAAGCCAAAGCAGTACGGATATCAGAGAACGAAATACCTTGTGCGGCTGCTGCGGCACGGTTGATGTCGATTTTCAACTGAGGCGCATCTTCCAAACCGCTCGCACGAACGGTACTTGGGTTAAACAAACCGCTTTTACGCATTTTGTCAATCAGCTCATTGCGCTTGGCCAACAATGCAGCATGGCCGCTGTTGTTACGGTCTTGCAGGTAAATCGTCAAGCCGGAGCCTGTACCCAATTCCATAATGGCAGGAGGCACAATCGCCAAACCGAAACCGTCTTTCAGCGTCCCCATCATCATGCCGGTCAACTTACCGGAAATAGAAGTCGCATCGCTGCCCGGAGCAGTACGTTCGCTCCAGTCTTTCAGAATGACAAAGCCCAAAGCCATGTTTTGACCTGAACCGCTAAAACTAAAGCCGGAAACGGTAATAATGTTCTCGATCTCAGGTACAGATTTCGCCAGTTGAGTGATTTGAGCCAAAGTTGCATCGGTACGTTCTTTGGTCGCACCGGCAGGCAGCTGTACGCTCAACATCAAGTTACCTTGGTCTTCAGTCGGCAAGAAGGAAGTCGGCAGACGCATAAACAAGAATACGCCCACAACAGTCAAGCCAATATAAACAAGCATCATGCGTAAAGTCTTGCGCAAGACTTTGGCAACCCAGCCTTCGTAGCCGTGTGTCCAGCTGTCGAATTTCTTGTTAAACCAACCGAAGAAACCTTTTTTCTCTTCGTGATGACCCTTCTGAATCGGTTTGAGCATAGTGGCACACAATGCCGGAGTCAGCGTCAAGGCAAGGAATGCGGAGAAACCGATAGATGCCGCCATGGTCAAAGCAAACTGTTTGTAAATGTTACCGGTTGCACCGCTAAACATTGCCAGCGGCACAAATACGGACATCAACACGGCAGTAATACCGATAACCGCTCCGGAAATCTGACCCATCGCTTTTTTGGTTGCAGCCTTAGGCGATAAACCTTCGCTCGCCATAATACGCTCAACGTTTTCAACGACCACAATCGCATCATCGACCACAATACCAATTACCAATACCATCGCAAACATGGTCAATACGTTAATCGACATACCCATGTATGAGATAAAGGCAAAACCGCCCAACAGGGAAATCGGCACGACAATAGTCGGAATCAGCGTATAGCGGATGTTTTGCAGGAAGAGATACATCACCAAGAATACCAAAAAAATGGCTTCCAAAAGCGTATGGATCACTTTCTCAATCGAAATTTCCACAAATTTGGAAGTATCGTAAGGAACTTTCCAGCTCATACCGTCTGGGAAATACTTCTGCAAAACCGCCATTTTTTCTTTTACGGCAGTCGCCGTTGCCAAAGCGTTACCGCTGTTAGACAGCATCACTGCCATACCAGTAGTGTTGACGCCGTTCAAACGGGTGGAAGAAGAATAGTCCTGCATACCCAAGCTGACTTTGGCAACGTCTTTCAGATAGACATTAGAACCATCGGTATTGGATACCAAAATGATGTTGCCAAACTCTTCAGCAGTGCTCAGCTGACCTTGCGCCGTCACAGTTGCTGAAATAGTCTGACCTGCAGCTGCCGGCAAAGAACCGATAGAGCCTGCAGAAATTTGAATATTTTGTGTCGCAAGCGCATTGGTTACCGTAGCAAAAGACAAGTTGTAGTTTTGCAGTTTTTTTGGGTCAACCCAAATACGCATGGCGCGTTGCGCACCAAACAATTGTACCTGCCCTACCCCGTCGATACGCTGCAGTTCAGGAATGATATTGCGCTGGGCGTAATCGTTCATTTCCTCAATGGATTGCTTTTCAGAAGAAAGCATGACCACTTGCAAGAAGTTGGAACGCGCTTTAGATACGGTTACACCATATTGCTGTACGGTAGAGGGCAATGTGGACAACACTTCCGACAATTTGTTCTGCACGTCTACCTGCGCCAAATCTTCATTGGTTTCCGGTGTAAACGTCAGACTGACGCTGCCGCTGCCGCTGGAATTAGCAGAAGTCGTCATATAGTCCAAACCTTCCACACCGTACATATTACGTTCGATAACGGCCAGTACGCTGTCTTCCATTACCTGAGCAGAAGCGCCCGGATAAGTAGCGCGCAAAGTAATGGTCGGTGCAGCAACGGACGGATATTGGGAAATCGGCAGTTTTTGAATGCCGAAAATACCCGCTGCGATGATAAAAATCGCAATAACCCATGCAAAAATGGGGCGGTCAATAAAAAACTTAGACATTCATGCGTTCCTTATTTGGCTTCAGATGCAGCTTTAGCTTCAGGCTTGGCCTCGGATGCAGCTTGGCCGTCTGAAACTGCCGTTGTTGCTGCCGCAGCGCTTGCAGGCGGCGTCCATTCTTTCGGCGTTACCTGTTTAGCACCCGACATAGCGGCAATGCTGATGCCTTCAACAATCACTTTGTCGCCGTCTTTCAGGCCGTCTGTAATCACCCAATTGCTACCTTGCTGTTGGGCAACGGTCACGACACGCGCTTCCATTTCGCTCTTGTCATTCACCACCATCACCGTATCTTGCGAACCGCGGGTAACTGCTTGCTGCGGCACTACAAATGCATTATCCACTGCCACTTGTTCCATCAACACGCGTACATACAAGCCCGGCATCAAGATATTTCTGTCGTTAGGAATGGCTGCACGCAAAGTAATTTGACCGGTCGTTTCATTGACAGTCGGATCTGCAAACAGCAGACGGCCTTTTTCAGGGTAAACCGTACCGTCGTCAAATTTGATATCCACTACAATCGCGCCGTTTGCCGCCAACAATTTGCCTTCGGCAACCTGTTGACGCAGTTTCATGACCTCACTCGCAGACTGGGTAACGTTGACATACATCGGATTGGTTTGTTGGATAGTGGCCAAAACAGTGGTATCGCCGGAATTCAGCAGCGTACCTTCAGAAACTTTAGATTGACCGATAAAGCCGGAAATCGGCGCAGTAATGCGGGAGCGGTTCAGGCTGATACCGGCAGATTTGATGGCTGCTTGAGCGGATTTGACACCTGCCTCTGCTGAACGCTTGGCCGTTACGGCCGCATCATATTCTTGTTGGCTGATGGCATCGGCGGCAACCAGCGGTTTGTAGCGGGCTAAGTCGGCATTCGCTTTAGCCAAAGTAGCTTGCGCACTCGCCAACTGGGCGTGTGCGCTTTCTAAGTTTGCTTCATAAGATGAGCTGTCGATTTGGTACAAAGGCTGACCGGCTTGCACATAGCTGCCCTCTTGGAACAGTCGTTTTTGCAGAATACCGCCGACTTGGGCGCGAACTTCGGCAGTACGCAATGATTCCAGACGGCCCGGCAACTCGGTTGTCAATGCAACGGTTTCCGGATGCACAGTAACCACACGGACTTCAGGTGCAGGTTGTTTTTGCTGTTGCTGACTACCTTGCGCCTGTTGGCCGGCTGCTTTTTCATCACCTTTGCCGCAAGCGGAAAGTGCCAACGCAGTAGCTGCTGCAATTGCCGCGACACGCATCATTTTAGAAGCATAAAGAGCCATAATTTTCCTATCTCTATGATAAATAAGGGTTTGACTAATTAAAAATTGATTACTTTAATCTCATATTTCGCAAACAGAAATTGCCTGCTTTTATGAAAAACAGGCTGATTATATAGTGTTGAGAAACACTATCAAGTATTGAATTAAATTATACATACATTCTTGCATGTTCAGAAGTAATTTTTTATAATCCGAACCATAAATTTACATTTCCTACAAAAAAACCATGAGAAGAACCAAAACCGAAGCTTTAAAAACCAAAGAATATCTCATGCTTGCCGCATTAGATACGTTTTATCAGAAAGGCATTGCCCGCACTTCGCTCAACGAAATCGCCCAAGCCGCAGGCGTAACGCGCGGCGCGCTGTATTGGCATTTCAAAAACAAAGAAGATTTGTTTGACGCCTTGTTCCAACGGATTTGCGACGACATCGAAAGCTGCATAAAAGAAGACTCGAACAACAATAACGAACAGGCTTGGTCAAGCTTCCGACTGACCCTGACCCGTTTTTTCGAGCGCCTGCAACACAACGAGCTTCGCTACAAATTCCACAGCATTTTGTTTTTAAAATGCGAACACACCGAGCAAAACGAGGCGGTCATTGCCATCGCTAAAAAACACCAATCATTATGGCGTGAAAAAATCGTTGCCGTCCTGACTGATGCGGTACAACAAAAAGCGTTGGCGGATAATTTGGATATCGATATGGCAGTCATCTTCATCAAGTCTTCATTAGACGGCTTGATTTGGCGCTGGCTTTCTTCAGGTCAAGGCTTCGATTTAGCACAAACTGCCCCACGCATGATTGAAATCATCATTGATACATTGGAAAACCATCCGCAATTAAGAAAACAATCATAAACATCAAAAATAAAAGGCCGTCTGAAACATTAAAAGTTTCAGACGGCCTTTTGGTTCAAACCTGCTTAACGTGTTACCGGTTTGTAACGGATACGTTTCGGTTTTGCGCCCTCTTCACCCAAACGGCGTTTCTTATCGGCTTCGTATTCCTGATAGTTGCCGTCAAAGAACACCCATTTAGAGTCGCCTTCACAAGCCAAGATATGCGTAGCGATACGGTCGAGGAACCAGCGGTCGTGCGAAATCACCATCACGCTGCCGGCAAATTCCAACAATGCGTCTTCCAACGCGCGCAGAGTTTCCACATCGAGATCGTTGGACGGTTCGTCCAACAGCAACACATTGCCGCCGCTCAACAAAGTTTTTGCCAAGTGCAGACGGCCGCGTTCGCCGCCCGACAATTGACCTGCAATTTTGCTTTGGTCGCTGCCTTTGAAGTTGAAGCGTCCCAAATATTGGCGGGCGGGAATTTCAAACTGACCAACCTGCAAAATGTCGCGGCCTTCGGCAATGTTGTCGAACACGGTTTTGTCGTTTTGCAAACCTTCGCGGCTTTGGTCGATCAAGCTCATTTTCACGGTTTGACCGATTTTCACTTCGCCGGAATCAGGCTGCTCTTTGCCTGAAATCATTTTAAACAGCGTAGATTTACCCGCGCCGTTCGGGCCGATGATGCCGACAATCGCGCCCGCAGGCACTTTGAAGCTCAAATCGTCAATCAGCACTTTGTCGCCGAACGATTTGGAAACGTTCACAAATTCAATTACTTCGTTACCCAAACGCTCGGCAACAGGGATAAAGATTTCCTGAGTTTCGTTGCGTTTTTGGTATTCGTAGTTGCTCATTTCTTCAAAACGAGCCAAACGCGCTTTGGACTTGGCTTGGCGGCCTTTGGCATTTTGGCGCACCCATTCCAATTCCTGCTTCATCGCTTTCACGCGCGCAGCTTCGGATTTCGCCTCGTTTTCCAAACGTTTTTCTTTCTGCTCCAGCCAAGACGAGTAATTGCCTTTCCACGGAATACCGTGTCCGCGGTCGAGTTCCAAAATCCATTCGGCGGCATTGTCCAAGAAGTAGCGGTCGTGCGTTACCGCAACGACTGTACCAGGGAAGCGCACCAAAAATTGCTCCAGCCATTCGACCGATTCCGCATCCAAGTGGTTGGTCGGCTCGTCCAGCAAAAGCATATCGGGCTTGCTCAACAAGAGTTTGCACAAAGCCACACGGCGTTTTTCACCGCCGGACAAATTGCCGATTTTGGCATCCCAATCAGGCAGGCGCAGCGCGTCGGCAGCGATTTCCAATTCGTGTTCCGCACCGCCACCGGTAGATGAACCAGCCGCAATAATCGCTTCCAAGCGACCTTGTTCTTCCGCCAATGCGTCAAAATTCGCATCAGGATTGGCATACTCGGCATACACTTCTTCCAAGCGTTTTTGTGCAGCAGCTACTTCGCCCAAACCGCTTTCCACTTCCTCGCGCACGGTTTTCTCAGGATCAAGCTCAGGCTCTTGCGGCAGGTAGCCGATTTTAATGCCGCCCATCGGCACGGCTTCGCCCTCAAATTCTTTATCCACGCCCGCCATAATTCGTAGTACAGTAGATTTACCCGCACCGTTCAAACCGAGCAAACCGATTTTTGCACCAGGAAAGAATGAAAGGGAAATGTCTTTAATAATGGTTTTTTGCGGCGGTACAACCTTGCTCACGCGCAGCATAGAATAGACGTATTGTTGGGACATAGTTTTCTCGTTTCCGTCAAACAAATTTCAGACGGCCCATTTTAACCTATTGCCCCAATACTTGCTTGTTCAAATGCCGTCTGAAAATAGAAATAAGCATCAAAATATACACCGCACCGAACCGATACCCTTATTGCCCGACGGTATCAATGCCAAACCGCAGAAAATTTGATTTAAGCCAGTTTATCCTTGAACTGGCATTGCCAATATCCGGCGCGCTTCATAAAATGCACCTATATCCTTGAAAGTACGTACACAAAATAATAACAACAGAGAACACCACACCAAGGAACCTTTCAGATTTCTCAATAAAAATACTTTTCAAAAAAAGGATTTACCTCATGTCGGAAAATACGCAAAAAACAGCAAAACAAGGTTTGCCATCACTGGCAAAAAGTACGATTTGGATGCTGAGCTTCGGCTATCTCGGCGTTCAGACGGCCTTTACCCTGCAAAGCTCGCAAATGAGCCGAATTTTTCAAACTTTAGGCGCTGACCCGCACAATTTGGGTTGGTTTTTCATTCTACCCCCATTAGCCGGTATGCTGGTTCAGCCGATTGTGGGCTACTACTCAGACCGTACCTGGATGCCGCGCTTGGGCGGCCGTCGTCTACCCTATCTGCTTTACGGTACGCTGATTGCGGTTATCGTCATGATTCTGATGCCGAACTCGGGCAGCTTCGGTTTTGGCTACGCTTCTTTGGCGGCTTTGTCGTTTGGCGCGCTGATGATTGCGCTGTTGGACGTATCCTCCAATATGGCAATGCAGCCGTTTAAAATGATGGTCGGCGACATGGTCAACGAGGAGCAGAAAAGCTACGCCTACGGCATTCAAAGTTTCTTGGCGAATACGGGCGCGGTTGTGGCGGCGATTCTGCCGTTTGTGTTTGCGTATATCGGTTTGGCGAACACGGCCGAAAAAGGCGTCGTGCCACAGACCGTGGTCGTAGCATTCTATGTGGGCGCAGCCTTACTGATTATTACCAGTGCGTTCACCATCTTCAAAGTCAAAGAATATGATCCGGAAACCTACGCCCGCTACCACGGCATCGACGTGGCTGCGAATCAAGAAAAAGCCAACTGGTTCGAACTCTTAAAAACCGCACCTAAAGCGTTTTGGACGGTGACTTTAGTGCAATTCTTCTGTTGGTTCGCCTTCCAATATATGTGGACTTACTCGGCAGGCGCGATTGCAGAAAACGTTTGGCAGACAACCGATGCCTCTTCCGTAGGCTACCAAGAAGCAGGCAACTGGTACGGCGTTTTGGCGGCAGTACAATCCATTGCTGCCGTCATATGTTCGTTTATTCTGGCAAAAGTACCGAATAAATACCATAAAGCCGGTTATTTCGGTTGCTTGGCTTTGGGTGCACTCGGTTTCTTCTCCGTTTTCTTCATCAGCAATCAATACGCGCTGGTTTTGTCTTATACCTTAATCGGTATTGCGTGGGCCGGTATTATTACCTATCCTTTGACGATTGTAACCAATGCCCTCTCCGGCAAACACATGGGTACTTATTTGGGTCTGTTCAACGGCTCTATCTGTATGCCTCAAATCGTCGCCTCTCTGCTGAGCTTTATCCTCTTCCCTATGCTGGGCAGCCATCAGGCAACCATGTTCTTGGTTGCAGGCGCGGTCTTGCTGCTGGGAGCCTTCTCAGTATGTCTGATTAAAGAGACCCACGGCGAATAATCCATCAATACCATCGGCAAAGGCCGTCTGAAACCTTTGCCGAACTTACAATTTTAATAACAGGAGCTTCATAAATGTATACAAGAATCATGGAAGTCAGCCCTTGGACACTGCGTTCGGCAAAACTGGAAAAAGAACACAAACGGCTACAAGAGAGCCTGACCAGCTTGGGCAACGGCTATATGGGTATGCGCGGCAACTTTGAAGAAACCTACTCCGCCGACAGCCACTTGGGCACCTACATCGCCGGCGTGTGGTTCCCCGACAAAACCCGCGTCGGCTGGTGGAAAAACGGCTACCCAAAATATTTCGGCAAAGCCATCAACGCGCTCAATTTCAGCAAAGTCAAAATCTTTGTTGATGGACAAGAGGTGGACTTAGCGAAAAACGACGTTGCCGACTTCTCCGTCGAACTCGATATGCAGCACGGCATATTGCGCCGCTCGTTCACCGTATTCGGCGTGCGTTTCGATGTGTGCAAATTCCTGTCTGTCGCGCAAAAAGAGCTGGCTCTCATCCGCTGGGAAGCCGTATCCGTTGACGGCAAAACCCACCAAGTCCGCATCGATTCCATCATTGATGCCGACGTGAAAAACGAAGACTCCAACTACGAAGAAAAATTCTGGCAGGTATTGGACAAAGGCGTTTCAGACGACCGCTCCTACATTGCCACCCAAACCGTCGCCAACCCTTTCGGCGTGGAACAATTCATCGTCAACGCCGAGCAAACCTTCGCCGGCAGCTTCAAAGCCCTAGGCGGCAGCCAAACCGATTGGCAGGTCTCTAATTCTTTTGAGGCCGAAGTCGGCGGTACGCCCGAAACCTTTGAAAAACGTGTGATTGTTACCACCAGCCGCGATTATCAGGGCTTGGAAGCAGTGAAAGCCGCAGGTCGCGCCTTGTCGGAAAAAGTCGCAGGCGTTGCGTTTGAAACCTTGTTAGATGCACACAAAGCAGGCTGGCTGCACCGTTGGGAAATCGCCGACGTAGTCATCGAAGGCAGCGACGAAGCGCAGCAAGGCATCCATTTCAACCTGTTCCAACTGTTCTCCACCTACTACGGCGAAGACGCGCGTCTGAACATCGGCCCGAAAGGCTTTACCGGCGAAAAATACGGCGGCGCGACCTATTGGGATACCGAAGCCTACGCCGTACCGCTCTACCTCGCACTGGCGGAACCCGAAGTTACCCGCAACCTGCTGCAATACCGCCGCAACCAACTGCCGCAGGCGCAGCACAACGCGAGCGAACAGGGCTTGGCGGGCGCACTTTATCCGATGGTAACGTTTACGGGCATCGAGTGCCATAACGAATGGGAAATCACCTTCGAGGAAATCCACCGCAACGGCGCGATTCCTTATGCCATCTACAACTACACCAACTACACCGGCGACGAAAGCTATCTTGCCAAAGAAGGCTTGGAAGTCTTGGTCGAAGTGTCCCGCTTCTGGGCGGACCGCGTCCACTTCTCCAAACGCAACGGCAAATACATGATTCACGGCGTAACCGGCCCGAACGAATACGAAAACAACATCAACAACAACTGGTACACCAACACCCTCGCTGCATGGGTATTAGATTACACCCGAGAAGCCTTGGCGAAATACCCGCGTCCTGATTTGAACGTGAGTGCCGCCGAGTTGGAAAAATGGGCGGACATTAACACGAATATGTACCGTCCTCATGACGAAGAACTCGGCGTATTCGTACAGCACGACGGCTTCCTCGACAAAGACATCCGCCCAGTGTCCGCGCTTTCGCCCGATGATTTGCCGCTCAACCAGAAATGGTCGTGGGACAAAATCCTGCGTTCGCCCTTCATCAAACAGGCGGACGTATTGCAAGGCATCTACTTCTTCGGCGACCGTTTCAGTATCGACGAAAAACGCCGCAACTTCGACTTCTACGAACCGATGACCGTGCATGAAAGCTCGTTGTCTCCATGTATCCACTCCATCCTCGCTGCCGAACTGGGCAAAGAAGAAAAAGCCGTGGAAATGTACCAGCGCACTGCCCGCCTGGACTTGGACAACTACAACAATGATACCGAAGACGGCCTGCACATCACCTCCATGACCGGCTCGTGGCTCGCCATCGTCCAAGGTTTCGCCCAAATGAAAACCTGGGGCGGCAAACTCAGCTTCGCCCCGTTCCTGCCGAGTGCATGGATAGGCTACGCCTTCCACATCAACTACCGCGGCCGTCTGATTAAAGTCGCCGTCGGCAAAGAAAACGTCGTCTTCACCCTGCTCAAAGGCGAACCGCTCGATTTGCAGGTGTACGGCAAAGACATCACGCTCAACAGCAGCCACACTGTCACGTTGGAAAAATAAGGAGGGCGCAAAATGACTTTTACCGCAGTGCTCTTTGACCTCGACGGCGTCATCACCGACACCGCCGAATACCACTACCGCGCATGGAAAAAGCTCGCCGAAGAACTGGGCATCAGCATCGACCGCAAGTTTAACGAGCAGCTCAAAGGCGTGTCGCGCGACGATTCGCTCAAACGCATCCTCGCGCACGGCGGCAAAACCGTCAGCGAAGCCGAGTTCGCCGAACTGACCCGCCGCAAAAACGACAACTACGTAGAAATGATTCAGGCAGTCAAACCCGAAGACGTATACCCCGGCATTTTGCCGCTGCTGGAAACATTGAAAGCAAACGGCAAAAAAATCGCCCTTGCGTCCGCCAGTAAAAACGGCCCGTTCCTGCTTGAACGCATGGGGCTGACCCACTTCTTCGACGCCATTGCCGACCCTGCCGCCGTCGCGCATTCCAAACCCGCCCCCGACATCTTCCTCGCCGCAGCTGAGGGTGTGGGCGCAGACATCCGCCAATGCATCGGCATTGAAGACGCCGCCGCAGGTGTCGCCGCCATCAAAGCCGCCGGCGCCTTGCCCATCGGCGTGGGCAAAGCCGAAGATTTGGGCAGCAACATCGCGCTGGTATTCGGCACCGCCGAGCTGACCTACGCCTACCTGCAAAACGTGTGGGAACAATCGGGCAGATAAAATTCTAAGGAAGTAAAAGGCCGTCTGAAAATATTTCAGACGGCCTTTCTGCTTTTAGAACAAAATAATAACCCAACTTACGCAACCCTAAAAACTGAATGCCAATTTCTCAACCATGCTATTCAAATTTATTTGAACGATTTTTTTCTAACCAGCCAACCTTAACAATCACTATTAAAATGCGCGCCAATATTTTGCCGTCTAGCGTATGCGGCTTGGGCGACTGCGAGGCTGCATTCGAGTAGGTTGCGGTTTTCGTATTCAGACGCGGTGTGCGGTTCGGTTTGGTTTTTTTTCCAAAGCCGCAGTTGGACGATAGCGCGGAGCAGGCCGGTATCGTTGCGGAGGATGCCCAGATGGCGTTGGTTGAACGCTTGTAGGGTGGGGCGGCTGAATACGTTTTGGAGGCCGTCTGAAAAGATGTCTGTTTCGGCGGAG
>NZ_JBQCVS010000010.1:0-80640 GCF_051958155.1 Neisseria sp. P0014.S009
GAAGGTGCTCATGGAAAATCCCCTAAATGTCTTGGTGGGAATTTAGGGGATTTTGGGGAATTTTGCAAAGGTCTCAGTTTGTATTCTCAGGGCGGCGAGTGTCGCCCTTTTACTTTTCTAAAAAGTGAAGCAAATTCCGTAACAACAAATGCTTCTAAATTTAAAAATCAAAAGGCCGTCTGAAACCATGTGTCAGAAATCCTAGATTTCATTTCACACCGTTTCAGACGGCCTGATTTAATACGCTACTACTTAAAACGATACTTTCAAACTGCCGTAGAAGGCACGGCCATGCTCGTTGTAAGTTTGTGCGCCGGCAGTTGTGCGATACAGTTTTTTGTCAAACAGATTGCTGATACCGCCACGGACGGCCACGCGTTTATTCCAGTTGTAGCCGGCATTGATGCCCCAAATGCCGTAAGAGCCGACTTGCGTTTGGTTATGTTCGGAAGACAACGCTGCCACGCCTGCACGCGGATTGCCGTTTTGCTCCAAACGGTTGACTGCCACGCCGCGCGGCTTGGTGCGACCGTAGTGGGTAAAGGTCAGGTTGGCATCGAAGCGTTCGTTCGGTGTCCAAGACAATGTGCTGTTGATGGTGTGTTTCGGCACCAAAGACAATGGATTGCCTTGATAATCTTCGGATTTGTGCATGTAAGTGAAATTGTTGCTCCACTTGAGTGTGTCATGCAACGGAATCACCAAGTTGCCTTCGATACCCGAAATAGTCGCTTTCGGCGTATTTTCCCATTGCAGGAGCCAGTTGCCGATATTGCTGGTAGCAATGAGCTGGTCGCCGATCACGATTTTATTGCGGTACGCATTATGGAAATAGGTTGCAGAAGCCTGCCAGCCGTTTTTGTTGAACTCAAGGCCAATCTCTTTATTGATACTGGTTTCAGGTTTCAAATTTCCGTTGCCCATGTAGTAGCAGCGGACACTGTTCGGCGCATTGAGCGGACATCCCTGACCGCGTGTGTACAGGATAAAGTCGGGATTGGTTTGATACAGGTTTGGCGCTTTGTACGCACGGGCAACACCGCCTTTAACCAACCAGTTTTCGCCGATTTGATGCGAGAAGTTCAAAGCTGGACTCCAGTTGCTGCCGCTGTCGCTGTTGTGGTCGAAGCGGATGGCTGGAATCAAATGGGTTTTGTCGGTCAATGAAATATTGTCTTCAACGTAGGCTGCCCAGTTACGTTGCGAAGCCTTGCCGCCGCGCGTTGCGGAGATACCGTTAAACGCATCGGTTTTACCTTGGTCTTTAAATCCCTGACTATTGGAAGCAGGATCGTCCAACTTACTGTCAGTAAATTCCGCACCGACCGTCAACACATTATCAACACCAAGTTTAAACGGAATATTTGCTTCGCTGCTAAAGCGCAGGTTTTTCAGACGGCTTTGAACAAAATCCAAGCCTGTATAGCTGCCTTCCGGACCGCCTGCCAAACCTTCAGGCAAGTGGCTGTTGACTGTACGCTCATAACTGATCACGTTTTTGGTATCACCCCATTCCCATGCGCCGTCATGCGTTAAAGAATAAGCGGAACGGTATAAGCGGGCAGTTTCGGCTTTGCTGTCGGCCAAAGAATTAACCAAAGCAGAACGCGGATTGCTGTTTTGCGTATCGCCGTTGTAGATATTGCCCTGACGGCTGTAACTGCTGTCTAAAATCAATGTTTGTGCAGGGCTGATTTTCCATTGCAGACGGCCTGCAATGTCTTTATTGCGTACGCCTTCGACACCGGCCGCGCTGTCATTACCGTGTCCGGCATTAATATCAGCAGCATCTGCATCCGTTTTATTTAAATTGCCGTAAATACGGAAGCCCAAAGTATCTTGGATAATTGGACCACTCAAATTGAATCCGATACGGCGGGTTGCACCCTCTTTGCTGTCTTGCGGTTGATTGGCGTAAAGATTGACTTGGCCTTTAAATTCTTTAGACACTTTTTTGGTAACAATATTGACCACGCCGCCCATCGCACCCGAGCCATAACGTGTTGCCGCCGGACCGCGCAAAACGGTAATGGATTCAATTTCCTCAACCGGTACCCAGTTACTGTCGCCACGCGTATTGCGTTCACCGCGCATACTGATGCGTTCGGACTGGCGCGAATTAACCGGCTTGCCATCAATCAAAATCAAAGTGTTTTCAGGACCCATACCGCGCAAGTCGATTTGGCGTTTGTTGCCACGCTGACCTGTTGCCGTATTGCCGGTCAGATTGACACCGGGCATGGTGCGGACAAATTCGGAAATATCATTGGCTGCAGGGCGTTTGTCGATGTCGTCTTTAGAAATACGTGATACACCGAGCGATTGCTGCAATTGCTTCTCGGCAGTAACGTAAACGGTATCGACTTCAGCCTGTTCAACTGCTTTCTCTTCAGCTGCGTGTGAGAATGCACTAATTAACGCCAAAGGCAAAATGGCGAGTGTGAATGTTTTCATTGCATCGTTTCTCTTGGTTTTGTTTGTTTAAAATCAAAATAAAAATTACTTGAGATTTTAAATAAACTTAACAGAGTTTTCAATGCAATTAAGAGTGATTTACAATTAAAAGTTAAATTGTGCTAATAGAAATAACAAAATACCAAACAAGTAAAAAGGCCGTCTGAAACAGTATGAAACGAAATCCGAGATTCCTATCATACCGTTCAGACGGCCTTATTCAAATTTTAATTATTTGCCTGCTGCTTTTTGCAAAAGGGCATACAACTCGTCTTTGAGTTTGAGTTTGGCTTTTTTCAGCTCCTCGATTTCTTCGGCGCCGCTGGTTACCACGTTATTCACCAAACCGGTAATTTTATCGTCCAGCTCGTTGTGCTCCTCAAACAAACGGGCAAAGTGTGCATCCTCTTGTTTCAGTTTAGAAATCAGATCGCGATATTCTGGAAACATTTTGTTTTCCTCTCTTGTTAATTAAATAAAAAAGTACTGCTGCCAAAAACTAGGACGAATTAATCTTTAGCTTCATTATAACAAACACGGGCGTTTTATCCAGTCTTTTTTAAGCCGAAACTGTTTTATGTCAAAATTAATAATATCACCATTAGCCATCGTCCCAATGGAAAGAAACAGGTTTCTAGACGGTTTGCCGACTTGGGCATACAATCGGGCTTATGCGTTTACACAATGGCCGAACCACCCTATTCCGTCACATCAACGGCATGGACGGACAATTTATCCTGCTTGAAAACCATCCTTCATGGATGCCGGTCAATGATGCCGATTTCAACCATGCTGCCCCCTTGCCCGACGGTTTGGCCGTGCACGAAGAATCATTTTATCCATTTGAAAAAATAGATACCGCCGAATCGGCAGACAATATCAAAATCTTCAGCGAAGAAGCTCTACGGTTGGAGAAAGAACGATTAAATGCAGTAGCCTTGGTAGAACTGGCAAAAAATCTTAAAGCCGCCCAAGCCGAATCCGATTTGGTCGCACTTCTGGAAAAAATGGATTTTCATTTAAAACAAGATGATATTTTCAAATAAACCCTTCAATCTCAGGCCGTCTGAAACCAAACACCCGACACAATTGTTGACAATGCAAGAAAAATAGTTCATCTTGAACCAATCCGCAGCACTCCATCCTATATTTTCAGCCCATCACAAAGGAATCGAGAACATGTTTTCAAAAAGCGTTACCCTCGCACAATATGACCCCGATTTAGCAGCAGCCATCGCCCAAGAAGACCAACGCCAGCAAGACCACGTCGAGCTGATCGCCTCTGAAAACTACGTCAGCTGTGCCGTTATGGAAGCCCAAGGTTCGCAATTGACCAACAAATATGCTGAAGGCTATCCTGGCAAACGCTACTACGGTGGCTGCGAATACGTTGATATTGTCGAACAATTGGCGATTGACCGCGCTAAAGAGTTGTTTGGCGCAGAATATGTCAATGTCCAACCGCACTCCGGCTCCCAAGCCAACCAAGCCGTGTACGCTTCTGTTTTGAAACCGGGCGACACCATTTTGGGCATGTCTCTGGCACACGGCGGCCACTTGACCCACGGTGCCAGCGTCAATATTTCCGGCAAACTCTACAACGCCATTACTTATGGTTTGGATGAAAACGAAGTTCTCGATTATGCCGAAGTAGAACGCTTGGCTCTTGAACACAAACCCAAAATGATTGTGGCCGGCGCATCTGCCTACGCGTTGCAAATCGACTGGGCAAAATTCCGCGAAATCGCCGATAAAGTCGGCGCATACCTCTTTGTCGACATGGCGCACTATGCCGGTCTGATTGCCGGCGGCGAATATCCTAACCCGGTGCCATTCTGCGACTTCGTGACCACCACCACCCACAAAACCCTGCGCGGCCCTCGCGGCGGTGTGATTTTGTGCCGTGACAATACCCACGAAAAAGCGCTGAACTCTTCCATCTTCCCAAGCCTGCAAGGTGGTCCGTTGATGCACGTTATTGCTGCCAAAGCCGTAGCGTTTAAAGAAGCGTTGCAACCTGAGTTCAAACAATACGCAAAACAAGTGAAAATCAATGCTGCCGCTATGGCGGAAGAGTTGGTTAAACGCGGTTTGCGCATCGTTTCCGGCCGTACCGAAAGCCACGTTTTCCTCGTTGACCTGCAACCGATGAAAATCACCGGCAAAGCCGCTGAAGCCGCTTTGGGCAAAGCTCACATTACCGTCAACAAAAACGCCATCCCGAATGATCCGGAAAAACCATTCGTTACTTCCGGCATCCGCATCGGCTCCGCCGCCATGACTACACGCGGCTTTAACGAAGCCGATGCGCGCGTATTGGCAAACTTGGTTGCTGACGTATTGGCCAACCCTGAAGACGAAGCCAATCTCGCCAAAGTCCGCGAACAAGTAACTGCTTTGTGCGATAAATATCCGGTTTACGGCGCATAAACATTTCGCCTTGGATAAAATAACAGGCCGTCTGAAACTTCAGACGGCCTTTTTTTATTTCAACTTTTCTTTTAAATTTCAAAACTGTTTGCTTTGCTGACTTTGCGTATCATGCCTGCCGCGACAGTATGGTTAGTGGCTTCGTCAATCAAAATAAACGCGCCTTGTGCATGGTTGTCTTCGTATGCGGCAGCAGCGAGCGGCTGCTGGGTTTTGAAGCTGACGCTGCCGATGTCGTTGAGCTTGAGCGTTTCGGCGGATTCGACGCGGCTAAGGGTGTTCACGTCCCAGACGTAGGCAATTTCGCTGATTTTTACGGGCGTGGTTTGGGTAGTGTGCTTCAGCAAATATTTGCGGCGCAGATTGAGCGGAATATCGTCAAACCAGCAAAGCGCGGCTTGAAATTGTTGTTCGGGAACAATGGCACTGTCGGCTGAAACAATGCTGTTGCCGCGTGAAACATCGATGTCTGCATCCAAAACGACAGTCAACACTTCCCCTGCCTCGGCAGATTCGGTTTTACCGTTTGCATTATAGATTTCGGCAACTTTGGCAACATGGCCGCTGGGCAGGACTTTAACTTCATCGCCCACTTTCAGACGGCCCGCTTCCAATCTGCCTTGATAGCCGCGGAAGTCGTCGCTGCTGCTGCCGTCTTGGCGCGCCACACGTTGTACGGGAAAATGCGTGGCTTGGTCGGCGGCATTTTGACGGTTGACGGGCAGGCTTTCGAGCAAAGGCAGAAGCGGTAAACCTTGATACCACGGGGTTTGGCTGCTGGCATTGACGATATTGTCGCCTTTTAAAGCGCTGATGGGCAGGAAGTGGATTTGTGCTTTGAGGCCAATTTGTTCCGCCAGTTTGCGGTAGGCCTCGGTAATGGTTTGATATTTGGCTTCGTCAAAGTCGAGCAGGTCGAGTTTGTTGACGGCGACAATGATATTGGGGCAGCCCAAGAGCTTCAAAATCGCGCTGTGGCGTTTGGTTTGCGGCAGAAGGACGGGCTCGCTGCCGGAAAAATCGACGCGCGTGGCATCGACTAAAATAATGGCGGCATCCGCAGTCGATGCGCCTGTAACCATATTGCGCGTGTATTGCTCGTGTCCCGGCGTGTCGGCGATGATGAATTTGCGTTTGGGCGTGGCGAAATAACGGTAGGCCACGTCAATGGTAATGCCTTGTTCGCGCTCGGCGGCAAGGCCGTCTGTCAGGCTGGCAAAATCAGGCGTTTCGCCGTTTTCAGCGGCACGGTTGAGCTTGTCAATCTGGTCGGTCAGTAAGGTTTTGCTGTCGTAGAGCAGGCGGCCGATGAGGGTGGATTTGCCGTCATCGACACTGCCGGCGGTAATGAAGCGCAAAAGCGGAGCGGAAGCTGCGGTCATGATTCTTTCCCATTTCTCGTGATTTCTCAAACTGACTGCTACTTTAAACAGGCCGTCTGAAAATGGGAAAGAATGTTTGGTTGTTAAAAAAGCTGTTTTCGTTATATCGCAAAGCTATGGGATATTGCTTCACACCATCTGTTTTCTCCGGGTCGCCAACCAACATACAATCGATCCTAAGCACACCATTCCCGCCCCCTGCCAAAACGTCATGGACAAAGGCGCGCTGATCAAAAACGAGGACACTACCGCAGACAATACCGGAATGAAATAAGATGCGCCCGCCAATACGGTCAGATTACCGCGCGAAATACCGATATTCCACACTGCATAGCCCAACCCCATGCAAGATGCAGCGGCAACGGCATAGCCGAGCGATACGGAATCAAAACTCAACGTATCCGCGCCGCTGAGAAAATACTCTATCCACAACAGCATCGACACCAGTGCAAAGAAGAAGCCGACGCTGCTGCCCTCTGCTTTCACCCGCGCCGTCAGCGTACAATATGCCGCCCAAAACACCGCATCCGCAAATGCCATGATGTAGCCGCCGGGATTGGTGCGGACATTGTGGTAGATGCCGGAAATCGACAAACCGACATCACCGCCCAGTACAGTGGCAATCCCCAAAAATGACAGCACAAAGCCGATGACTATCCACCATTTTGACGGCTGTTTGTTGAAATATACCGCCCCGACGATGGTAAACGTCGGCCACAAATAATTGACCATGCCGATTTCCACCGCCTGTCTCGCGTTTTGCGCGAAACCGACCGATAACGACAAACACAGTTCGCAGCCGACAAAAAACACGCTTGCCCAAAACAAATAGCTGCGGTTGTAATTGCGCAAATGCGGCCGGCCGAAAATCAGCCAAATCAATACAGTGGACAGGGTGTACATCATTGCCGCGCCGCCCACTGCCCCCATATGCAGGCTCAAAGAGCGTATCAGAGAAATGACGAAGCTCCACAAGGCAACGGCAAGCAGCCCGATGGCAGTGGCTTGTTTGGAGGAGATATTTTGAGATAAGAAATGAATCATGGCGTATGTGCTGAAGATGGTTTTATTAGGTTTATCGTAGTTTGAATATATCGTTTTTACATTAATTATTTTAACGGTTTCAAGGCCGTCTGAAAATGATTGTTTCAGACGGCCTTCTATTTGCAATTAGTCCTAAACATGACTATAATCCGCATCCAATTAGTCAATATTGAGACCAATTTATGAATCAGCTCGACCAACTCGGTATGCGCATTAGCCACATAGACAGCGCATTTGACCAACGGATTAAACAGCAAAACACCAACTACAACACCTTAGCCGTTCTCTATACCTTAGCCACCGAAGGCAGCCGCACTCAAAAATACATAGGCGAAGAATGGAGCCTGCCCAAGCAAACCGTTTCCGGCACATGCAAAACGCTGGCGGAACAAGGCTTGCTGACATTCCACGAAAGCGAACAAGACAAACGCGAACGTTTATTGTCACTGACCGAGCAAGGCAAGGAATCTGCCACACCATTGGTGCAAAACATGCAGGAATTCAGCAAACGAATATTTACCGCCTTCGGTGAAAAACGTGCAGCCCGACTGTTTGCCGATTTGGACGCGTTGGCCGAATTAATGGCGCAAACCCTCAATACTAAATAAGGAGGGCAACCATGTGGAAAATGTTGAAACACATCGGTCAAACACACCGCCGCAAACTCATCACAACCTTCTCTCTCGTCGGCTTGGATAATCTGCTCTTGCTGATATATCCCGTATTTGGCGGCTGGGCGATTAATGCCGTTATGGAAGGCAAAGTCTGGCAGGCAATGTTGTATGGTGTGGTGGTTTTATTGATGTGGCTGGTCGGCGCCGCCCGCCGAGTAGCCGATACGCGTACGTTTACCCAAATCTATACCGAAATCGCCGTCCCGGTCGTTTTGGAACAGCGCAAGCGAGAAGTACCGCATTCCGCCATTACCGCACGCGTCGCCCTATCGCGCGAGTTTGTCAGTTTTTTTGAAGAACACCTGCCCATTGCTGCTACTTCGCTGGTCTCCATCTTCGGTGCATGTATGATGTTGCTGATATTGGAATTTTGGGTGGGCGTATTGGCTGTCGCGATACTTGCCCTGTTTTTATGGTTGCTGTCGCGTTTTGCCACCATCAGCGAAAACCTATATTTCCGTTTAAACAACCGGCTTGAACGCGACAACCACCTTATCCGCGACGGCAACGAGCATCAGCTCTACTGCCACTACGGCTGGGTTGCCAAACTACGCGTGCTGATTTCCAACCGCGAAGCCTTAGGCTATCTCAGTATCGGCATGGCGATGAGCGTATTGTTCGGCTTCGCCTTTATACACATGACGCTTAAAGGCTATGGCAGCGCCGGCCATATCTATTCCGTCAGCACTTATTTATGGATGTTTGCAATGAGCTTGGACGACGTACCGCGCTTGGTCGAACAATACTCCAATCTAAAAGACATCGGACAACGTGTTGAACTCTCGGAAGAAAACAATCTTTCCAAGGCCATCTGAAACCTTAACACACTATCAGGACATATTATGAGTTGGTTTTATTTAATCTTAGCCGGTATGCTGGAAATCGGCTGGCCATTGGGCTTGAAGCTGGCACAACAAGAAGGCTACCGTTGGCATGGCTTTGCCGCCGCGCTTGCCTGCATCGTCGGCAGCGGATACCTCCTTTACCTTGCCCAAAAAAGTATTCCGATGGGTACAGCCTACGCCGTCTGGACAGGCATAGGTGCGGCAGGAGCTTTTTTGGTAGGCGTTGTATTTTTCAACGATGCCGCCAACATCGGCCGCTGGCTCGGCGCATTTCTCATCATCTCCGGCGTCGTAGTGATGAAACTCTCCAGCGGCAACTGAAAATCCCGTTTCTATCCAATCCAAGGCCGTCTGAACGAGCATGTTCAGACGGCCTAATACCTTCCCGAATATAACGAAATCATCTTAAATTAAAACCAAGCATTCTTTCCTTTTTTCAGACGGCCTGTTTAAAGTGGCGACTGTCCATTATTCAAACAATCGGTTATAGCCGTCCAACAAAGGAATCCAAATGAGCCAAGCCAATCCGCTTCCACCCGAACTTTCCGCCCAACTCTCCACACTATCCCCCACCCAACTTGCCTGGCTCTCCGGCTATTGCTGGGCGCAAAGCCAAGGCATATCCGGTATAGCAACCCAACCATCTGCCCTGCAAACAGCTGCCTCGACAGTCAGCCGCCGCGTATTAGTCCTCTCCGCCTCCCAAACCGGCAATGCCTGCAGCGTTGCCGAATCCTTACATGCCAAACTTCAAGCTGCCGGCGTAGAAGCCCGCCTCAGCAGTGCAGGCGATTTCAAAAGCAAAACCCTGCCCGACGAAGACATCGTGCTTTTAGTTACCTCCACCCAAGGCGAAGGCGAACCGCCCGAAGAAGCCCTGCCCCTGTACAAATTCATCTACGGCAAAAAGAAACCTGATCTCAGCAAACTGACCTTTGCCGTCTTAGGTCTTGGCGATTCCTCCTATCCCAACTTCTGCCAAGCAGGCAAAGACTTTGATGCCAAATTTGCCGAACTGGGCGCAGGCCGTCTGAACGACTTAGGCATTTGCGACTTAGAATTCCAAGCTGATGCCGACGCATGGATTGCCGCCGTCGTACCCAAAGTAGCCAAATTAACCGCCCAAGCAGCAAGCCCAAGTCCAACCGCTACACCAAACAGCTCAGCAACACCAAGTAGCGGCACCGTCTACACCAAAGAAAAACCCTACACAGCCACCCTATCCGTGCGCCAAAAAATCACCTCGCGCGACGCAGAGAAAGACGTCGAACACATCGAAATCGACCTCAGCGGCTCAGGTCTGCATTATCAGGCAGGTGACGCACTCGGCGTATGGCCGCTGAATGCCGCCGACCTCGTTCAAGAAATCCTCGACCTCAACCAACTGAACGGCAACGAAACCGTCCAACTTTCAGACGGCCGCGAAACCGACATCCGTACCGCCCTGACCGAATCTGCAGACATTACCCAAAACACACCTGCATTCGTCCAACAATACGCCGAATTAACAAACAACGAAGAACTCAAAATCATAGCCGCAGATAAAGCCCAACTAGACGCTTATCTCGCCGCCACACCGCCCGTTGGCGTATTTGCCGCCCATCTACACCCACTGGACGCACAAACCCTATACAGCCTATTCCGCCCACAAACCCCGCGCCTTTACTCCATCGCCTCCGCACAAGACGAAGTCGGTGAAGAAGTCCACCTTACCGTAGGCGTCGTCCGTTTCAACCACCACGACCACACCTACACCGGTACAGCTTCCGGCTACTTGGGCGAACGCCTCGAAGAAGGCAGCGAAGTCCGCGTCTTTGTCGAACCCAACCCCAACTTCCGCCTACCCCAAAACGGCGATACCCCCATCATCATGATCGGCGCAGGCACAGGCGTCGCCCCATTCCGCTCCTTTATGCAACAACGCGCAGCCAATGGCGACAGCGGCAAAAATTGGCTCTTCTTCGGCAACCAACGCCTGGCCGACGACTTCCTCTACCAACTCGAATGGAGCGAATGGCGCAAAGACGGCCTCCTCACCCGCGCCGACCTCGCATGGAGCCGACAAGGCGAACACAAAGTCTACGTCCAACACAAAATCACCGAACGCGCCGCCGAAGTTTGGAACTGGCTGCAACAAGGCGCACACATCTACGTCTGCGGCGACGCCGCCCGCATGGCACGCGATGTCGAAAACGCCCTGATCGAAGTCATCGAAACCCAAGGCAAACTCAGCCGTGACGAAGCCGAAGACTACCTCAACGACCTGCGCGAAGACAAACGCTACCAACGCGACGTTTATTGATTGGATAAACAAAAATAAAGGCCGTCTGAAAGCTGAATTTCAGACGGCCTTTTTAAAGAGCCTGCTCGGATTGTTATCAATTTGCCCGGTTTTGCATTATAATTGTGCAGATTTGACTCACTCGAAAGAAAATAAATTGGAAGGATTACAACAACTTGTAGATTTATTGGTGGGTTTTGTCGATTGGATATTGAAATTACTGGCATTCTTGTTTTAAACTACGTTCCATTCTTTTATACATTAAAGACGTATTTTCATCATGCAAACCGCGCAACGCTCTGCTACTTTCTTCTATTGGTACCACACAAACGTGCGGTACTTTTTTGCGCTTGTCTAAAACAGACCAAATTGAAAATACGCAAATTAGAGCCGCCTCATTTGAGCGGCTTTTTTTATACCCACCATGGCCGCTTAAATCCACCCATTTTTAAGAAATAAGGAATACAGCCATGACTGCCTCAACTAAAATCCACAGCCAAACCCAAATGTTACACACCTGCCGCATGGTCGTTGACAGCAACAGCCACCACAGCATGCTCAACATGCACACTTTGCCTGATTCGCCTGACAGCCTCATCAGCGAAGCCCTGATTCCGCAAGTGCGCACCATCGCGACTTTGATTGCCGCAGAGCGCCACGACTTCAATCAAAGCAGCCCCAACGTTTTTACTGATGAAGCGGATTTCTTCGCAGCGCGTATTTTGGTTTTGGGCGTACGCCGTTTCCATTTAGACATTACCCTGCTGCCTATGCTCAAGACTGCCAACAAACGCGCCGAAGCTTTCGCCAAACGCCATCACATGCCCTTCTCTCCCGCTGAAATGCAAATGTCCCTGCACACCCGCCGCCCTGCCAACCTGCTGATTATCGAAACCGAACACGAAATGCCTGCACTGGGCAATCTGGCAGCCAACAGCCGCGCATTTGCAGCGCAACTTTCCAATATTATTTTGTAAAACCACTTGAAAAACAGGGAAATGGTTTAATATTAGGCGAACACACTCCGCCGAAATCTCGGCAAAGACAAACCTCTCTCAGGAAAAACAATGAAAAAACTGATTGCCTTAGCCGCCCTTTCCACTTTTGCCCTCGCTGCCTGCAAAGACAATACCCAAGCGCAGCTTGAGCAGCAACAAAAACAAATCGAAGCATTGCAACAACAGTTGGCACAACAAGCAGGCCAACAAGAAGACAATACAGTTTACCAGCTCACGCCTGAAGCCGTGAAAGACACCATTCCTGCCGAGGCACAAGCCAACGGCAACAACGGCCAACCGGTAACCGGTACAGACGGTCAACAATACATCTACGACCAATCCACCGGCAGCTGGCTGCTGCAAAGCTTGGTGGGCGCGGCAGCCGGTGCATTTATCGGCAACGCATTGGCCAACAAATTCACACAGGCGCGCAATCAAAACAGCCCGATTGCCCGTCAAGCCCGTACTAACTATTATCAAACCGCACGTCCAAACGGACGCACCAGCCAACAGCTAAATACGCGCACCCTGCGTGCCCAACAGCAAAATGCGCAACAACAAAACGCTCAACAGCAACAGCGTTACCGCGAAACCGCGCGTCAGCCTTCCAACTACCGCCGCCCAAGCATGGGGCGAGGCTTTGGCCGCCGTCGCTGATTCGGTTTATACCCCATCTTTGATATAAACTCGCACAATATAAAAGGCCGTCTGAAAATCTGATTTTCAGACGGCCTTTAGCCCTTCTCTATTTTCTTATTGCAGACTTGTTGGGTTGTCTGTATGCATTATGCCCAGAAATCGCGAGGTGCATCTAATACAGGTTTGACGATACCGGTGCGGACGGCAAAATCGCCGAAGCCTTCATCATCGAGTCGGTTTTGCGCCCAATCGGCCACCCAGCCTTCGACAATTTCAAGGATTTCAGGTTCGGTAATGTTTTCTTTAAACAGGCGCGGGATGCGGGTACCTTCGCGGTTACCGCCTGCGTAAAGGTTGTAGCGACCGACTGCTTTACCGACCAAACCGATTTCCGCCAGCATGGCGCGACCGCAACCGTTGGGACAACCGGTTACGCGCAAAACGATGTATTCGTCTTCCAAGCCATATTTGGCGAACATTTCATCAATTTTATCGGAGAATGTCGGCAGGAAGCGTTCGGCCTCCGCCATCGCCAGCGGGCAAGTCGGCAAGGCAACGCAGGCCATTGAGTTCTCACGCTGGATGGTAATCGATTTGCTGATAAGGCCATGGTCTTTGGCGATTTTATCAATCGTGTCTTTCAATTCGGGCGGTACATTGGCAACCACCAGATTTTGGTTGGCAGTCAGACGGAAGTCGCCGGGATGGATTTTGGCAATTTCGCGGATGCCTGTTTTCAACGGTCTGCCGGGATAATCGAGCAGGCGGCCGTTTTCAATAAACAAAGTCAAATGCCAGTTGCCTTCATGCCCTTGTACCCAGCCGATATGGTCGCCGCGATGGGTGAATTTGTAAGGGCGGATGGGTTCAAATTTAATGCCCATGCGTCTTTCGACTTCTTCTTTGAACACATCCACACCGACGCGTTGCAGCGTATAGCGTGTACGCGCTGCTTTACGGTCGCTGCGGTTGCCCCAGTCGCGCTGGGTGCTGACGACGGCTTCGGCGGCGTTGAGGGTGTATTCCAGCGGTACGAAACCGAATTCGTAAGAAGTGTTCGGATAAGTTTTGGTATTACCGTGTTCACTGGATAAACCGCCACCGACCAATACATTGAAGCCCACCAACTTGCCGTTTTCTGCAATCGCCACGAAACCCAAGTCGTTTGAATGAATGTCCACATCGTTATCAGGCGGAATCACAACGGCGGTTTTGAATTTGCGCGGCAAATAGGTTTTACCCAAAATCGGCTCTACATCGTCGGCAATTTCTTTATTGCGCGGCTCGGTCGGCTCGGTCGTGAACACTTTTTCACCGTCCAGCCATACATCGGCATATGCCATGGTGCGCGGCAGAAGGTGCATACTGATGCGCGCCGCCCATTCATAGGCTTCTTGATGTAAAGTGCTTTGCACAGGATTGCTGGTACACAACACATTGCGGTTGACATCGCTGGCTGTGGCAATGGAATCCAAACCAAGTTTGTGCAATGCCTGATGCGCCTGTTTTAAATCGGTTTTCAGAATACCGTGGTATTGGAAGGTTTGACGGTTGGTCAGGCGGATGGAGCCGTAAATCGTGTTTTCACCGGCAAATTTGTCAATACCCAGCCACTGCTTCGGCGTAATGATGCCGCCGGGCAGACGGCAACGCAACATCATGTTTTTTAAGGGTTCAAGTTTTTGTTCGGTACGCTCGGCACGGATATCACGGTTGTCCTGTTCGTACATGCCGTGGAAGCGGATAAGCTGAAAGTTGTCGGCGGTAAAGCCGCCGGTAAAATCGTCTTTCAACTCTTCCTTAATCGTGCCATGCAGATAATCGCTGCGCTCTTTCAAGGCTTCGTTGCCGGACAAAGGCGTCTCAGGTAGCTTGGCTCGTGGGTCGGTTGTGGTAGCAGTCATTGAAGCACTCCTTATTTTTGGTATAGGCGTTACTTTAATGAGGCCGTCTGAAAATGAGAAAGAATGGTTTGTTTGTTTTAAAGACGATTTTGTTATATCGGTAAAATGCCGCACTTACCTATAGCTAATTTGAATTTACTATATTTATGTTCTGACTGATGAGCGTTGGCAGATTAGAAATAAATTGAACAGATGACTTACATCATTAGCCTGCATCAAGCCCGATTCTAATTAAACCCACTATAATCCATTATCTTCCACGGACTTAAACCGTAAAAATACAGCAAGCAAACTTTATGCCTCACTCCCTTATACGCACCTTCGCACAAACCTTTGGTTTTCCCTATACAGAAACGTTGCAGGAACTGTCCCCACTGGAAGATAACCGTCATCTGCATTTGGGTGCATTAGCAGATTTCTACCGCCATATGGACGGTACATGGCATTCCGACAATCCACTTGCCAATTATTGGCTGGAAATGGAAACTCTGTTTTTACATTGGGTAACTTATCCCAAGTTGCCCAACAGTTGGCACGATTGGGCCTTCGGCTGGGATAGGAAGACCAAGCAATATCTGCCTACACAAGGCTGGCGTGAAGAATGGGCGATATTTGGCATAATGTTCGACGATTCAATTCTTTTTGCCGATACTGCTGCCCCCGATAGTCCTGTTTATTGGCTGATAACAGGTTACGGTACGATAGAAAATCGCTGCCTTGTCGCACCTTCCATAGCAATACTAATGCAAACCTTATTGGCAATTTATGATTTTGAGTGCGAATGGCGGAAAGCAGGCGGAGAGTTTTACGATGAAGAAAGCTGCGACATACCTTCAGCACTATATTCTGCTCTGCATGATTTACTACAACGGGAATTGCCACCAGAATGCGCGGCAGGATTTGAAAAAGCGTTTTGGGGCTGATGCTGTAATTGCAATCTAGAAAACCTATTCTCTGGCCGTCTGAAATTTCGGCTTTAGGGAACAATTATTTAAAATAATATGATTGATTCGTTTGAAATATCAGTTTGAAAATGCTTGAAGGATTGATAGGCTGCTGAGATATAAAAAGGCCGTCTGAAAATCTGATTTTCAGACGGCCTTGATATTGGATGGGACAAACCGATTAGGCTTGTTTGTTCCAACGTTCGATAGATTCTTTGATGACTTGTTTCGCTTCTTCTACATCGCCCCAAGATTCAACTTTAGTGGTACCTGCTTTTTTCAGGTCTTTGTAGTGGTTGAAGTGGAACTCGATTTGTTTGATCAGTTGTTGCGGCAAATCGGCCAAAGTTTTGTAGGCGTTGCCGTTGTTGCGGTCGTCGGCTGGAACGCAGACGATTTTGTCGTCCACTTCGCCATCGTCAACGAATTTCATCACGCCGATAACGCGTGCTTCCAGGAAAATACCGGTTGCCAAAGGCTGCTCGGTCACCAGCAATACGTCCAATTCGTCGCCGTCTTCGTCCAAAGTTTGCGGAATGAAGCCGTAGTTGGTCGGTTTGGCAAAAATTGCCGGTTCAACGCGGTCGAGTTGGAAAGCGGCCAGTTTGCGGTTCCACTCGATTTTGTGGTTGCTGCCCGCTGGGATTTCGTTGACAACGTTGATGATGCCGCCGTCCACGTCGCCCGGGGTCAGGATTTTGTTGAAGTCTGCCATGATGGTTTCCTTTGGTTTTAAAGAGAGTCAAACGGCGAAAGTATAACAAACCCAAGGCCGTCTGAAAATGTGAAACTGTCGTATTCAGACGGCCTTTTTGGCATTCAGCCTTTTGACCAATTCTAAAATTGCGCGTTTATTGGAAGGGGAAAACACTTTTTCCGCCGCTTCTTCCGTGCCAAACCAACCGTAGGCAACGTGTTCGTCCGGTTGCAGGACGATGGGCGTATCGCGCGGAATTTGGGCGGAGAAGATGTGTTCGCGGTTTTCAAACACGCCTTTGGGATAGCGATGGCGCCAGTGATGATAGATTTCATAAACGGTGCTGTCGTGCCAGTTTTCCAGCTGTCCGTCTGCAAGGCGGATACCGGTTTCTTCCAATACTTCGCGCCATGCAGTTTCTTCGATGCGCTCGCCCTCTTCCAAGCTGCCGGTAACCGACTGCCAAAAACCTTGCGGCGCCGTGCGTTCAATCAGCAGGATATTGCCGTCTTTATCATACAAAACAACCAAAGCGGAAACGGGATACTTCAAAGGCTTACCGCTCATGACTTGTCCTTGCCGGTTTGGTTGGGGAGGCTGATTTTTTGTAGTAAGTAAGCCAAAAGGTTTTCCATGTATCACTCAAAAATAGGAAATTGATATTCAGACGGCCTTTGCCGGAAATCCGCAAAGGCCGTCTGAAATTATACCTGATTTAACTGCGCCAGTTTCCAAGACACCAGCTCTGCCGCTTCTTCCGGCGAGTTGGCCTTCAATCCTGCTTCGCCAAAATACGAAATTTTAGGTAAATCACACAAAAACTTATCGACGTCTTGCGCCGTCAAAAAGCGGCCGTGCAAATCAAATCCGACATTTAAAGCACGCCCTTTGATTTCCGCAACCCTGTCATGCAAATGGCCGTATAAGTGATACCAACCCTGATAGCAGCCGTCCCATTCCTGTATCGGATAGTGAAAGAGAACCAGCGTATTCTTAATTTCCGGCAATTTGAGTTTCAAATAGGGCCGTATGGACGACAGCAGCGGATGGCCGTCATGCTTGGTTTGGCTGCGGAAAAAATCGGCATGCTGCCGAATCACATGATCATGATTGCCGTAAATCAAGTGATGTTGCCCGTTCAAACGCGACAAAACTCGCTCCATCTGCTTATAGTCTTGGACAAAGGAAAAATCTCCCAAGTTGTACACCGTATCTTCAGGCGTAACGGTTTCATTCCATGTCTGGATTAAAAATTCATCCATCTGCTCCACGTTATCGAACGGTCGAAATTGCGGGCAGAATTTGGCGATGTTTTTATGTGAGAAATGTAGGTCTGATGTGAAGTAGGTTTTGCTCATACCATGCTTTCTGCGTTGCAGGCTTGAATCGTATCACGCGCGGGCGTATGCTGAGTAATGTTTATTGTGTGCTTCAAGGAGTTTTTATGCGTTTGGTTATTGCCGCGCCGGCCAACGGCGCAATATTGAAAGATACGCTCAAAACGCATCTGCAAAACGACACGCGCGTCAGCAGCTTGGTCGATTTATCCTCGCCAGAAGGAAGCTATCCGCAACTCTCGTTTGCCGCAGCCGAAGAAGTCGCGGCAGGACGCGCCGACCGTGCGCTATTGATTTGCGGCACCGGCGTGGGCACGGCAATTGCCGCCAATAAAGTGCGCGGCATACGGGCGGCAACGGCGCATGATTTACTCACGCTCCGTGGCTCGGTGGAAAACTATGATGCGCAGGTTTTGTGTATGGGGCAAAACGTCATTGCCGCTCCGGCCGCTTGTGCATTGGTCGATATCTGGTTGGATTTGCGCCACGACACAAGCAGCGGCTATGCACCTAAAGTCGGCGAAATTGAAACATACGAGCGCGGGAAATAAATACGCGTTGCTCCATATATTTTCAGACGGCCTTGTTACGTTTCGCTTTAGCAAAACCGGTAAGGCCGTCTGAAAATATTTAAATGCTTATTTTCCTTTTTTATTGCAAGGATGTCCTGCGCTGTTGTCGCAGACGCGTAAATTGCGCAAATGCATGACGGCATTGGTCAACTCGGCCTTCGTCGGCTCGTAACGGAAAGCATATTGCTTCACGTACAAAGCTTCGTTACCCTGTACGGCTTTTATCCAAGTAAATTCAGGTTTGCTGGTTTGCGGATTGTTGGCGCAAAACAACATCACCAAAGCGAATGGATAGCCGTTTTCTTCACCTGCCGTTATTGGGTTGACACTACTTTGCGGACAGGCATTCTGCCATGAGGCTGAAAGATTGCCGAAAAACTGCTCAACACCCGGTTTCATACCTGCCATGGATTGCAGCGTGACCATTTGCGTCCAGTCTTCCACAGTCTGTTTCTGCGGCACAAGTTCTATCAATGTCACACCATTTTGCGCGGTTTGATAGCCGACTTTGAAGCCTTTAGGCGGAGCGCCGAAAGACCCAAACTCCTCAGCCTGCGCAGTTTGAACAGCTAACGGAAGCATAGCGATGGCGAGCATCAGTTTCCTAACGATACTTGTTTTTTTCATTGTTTTTCCTTATTCACTAAAAGTATGGCAGATGAAACACTCCATCCGCCAGCGCTATACTAACACAAGCATATAGCATTTTTCAGACGGCCTTACAACTGTCTCAAAAATGCCTGAATAAACGCGATTTTATCCAATTCCGACATAGCATTGAATGCTTCCTGATGCTCGTGGATGTAGTCGATTAAAGGATAAAATTCTTCATCGACGTGGCGTTTGTCGAGTTTGCGGCCGATATTCCCCTCGTTGCTTCGTCCTAAAAACTTGGAAATCAGGTAATACGGCGATTTGAGTTTGAACAGCATTTCGCCGGTTTGAGCATCAAACACCATAAAGCCTTCGTGTTCCACGTTTTTCAGACGGCCTTTCAGCTCGCCGAATGTGATGTTTTTCAGCATTTCTGGACGGCGAACGCCGTATTGTTTGCCGATTTCGTCCAATTCGGCTTCAGTAAACTGACGGCCTGTTGCCACCTCAATGCAGCCGATTAAGGTCTCGCCCAATTCTTCGCGGATGATGTGCACGTCTTTCGCGTCTGTGATTTCAAACAAAAAAGTGTGATTCGGATAAGCGCGGAACAGGGTTTCGTATTGCGCGCAGTGTGCGGCGGTCATGTCTGCAAACGCGCTATCAAGCGAGCCGGTAGTCGAATACAGCACTTTGCCGTCAAACGAAGCGCCGTGAGACGGATGGCCGTCTGAAAGCGAGACGAAAGTACAGCAACCGAGGAAGCCGTTTACTTTTACCACCGCATCCACCAATCTCTCGTCGCCGATTCGGATCGGATAACGGCTGCCTTTGGCGATACGTTCCGAATAATTGAACACTTTTTTAAACGGGCGCACGATGATTCGATTATGCGCGTCGATAATCAAACCGCGCATTTCCAGCAAAGCATCATCAAAGCGGTTGTTATAGAACACGCTGCGTGCGTATTTCAACACGCGCAATTCAGGATAGCGCTTGGATGCTTTGGCAGTAAAGTTACGGCTGCCGTGTTGCAGATAGTGATCGGTCACAAAGGTTTGCTGCGCCTCATCAAACACCAGCGGCTTATGCTCGATAGCCTGCATCTGTTCGATTTTTTCTAACTGTTCCGCATTTGCCGGCTGCACGGCCTCGATGTGGATTTCGTTTGCCACTCGGTTTTGGTTTAACTTGATATACGCCGCCAACACGTCATGCTCTTTTACGCCGTGCAGGTTGGGATAGAAATTGTGCAGTCGATAAACTTCTGTTTCAAAACCGCTTTTCTCCGCCTGATCCAATAAATGACGGCAACGCGAAGCCTTTTGGTTGGTATTGGAATTAATGATCAAAATATTCCGATTCGGATTTTGGCGTCCAAGTCTCAAGGTTTCAGTCATCAAGGCATTACCGCGCTTCTGCGCCTTATCCACCGCTTCACCCGACCAACGATATTCACCGTATTCATCGGTAATGAACAAATCGTTTTCAATATGGACAACTTCTGCATCCGGATACTGCGCTTTAAATTCGGCGGCTTTTTGTTCGGCAAACGTCGATTTTCCCGAACCTTGATGGCCGCGGATTAAGATGAATTTTTGCATTTTGTTTCCTTATTCTTTTTCTCAGCTTGCCCTGCATAAATAGGCCGTCTGAAAAATATTTCTATCCTATTTTCAGACGGCCTTAGCTTCAGTTCACAGCTGCCAACGGCGTTTTCTCAATCTCTTCTACCCAGAAATCTGTACCCATACCTCGTTCGGCAAAGGAACCAATCAGGGAGAATACTTGGTCGGAGAAGCCGCCGATGTTCAAAATATCCTGACGGTTTCGTGCTTGAGCCGTAGTGTAGGGCTGGATATCCAGACAAACGAGTTTGGCTTCTGGGCAACGGCGTTTCAGAATATCCCACTCTTTCATCAGGCTGGTTGTGGCGCCCCATTGTTGGCTGTCATCTGCCCAACTTTCGTTGTCTGACACAATGACAACCAAATCCACGTCGGCTTTTTCACGGTTCAACATGGCAAGCGGTGCGCTGCAAGCCGTTCCGCCTCCGCCGATATTGGCGAGTTTTTCGGCGTTGGTCATGATGCTGTCGCGTGGGTTGAGCTTCACGTTTACCGTGATTTGTTCAAACGGTATCACGCGAGCTTGCGGATTCGTACGCAACATGGCGGCGGACACGAGCGCGGCAATGTCGATGCAGCGGGTTTTGCTGATTGCACTGCCGCGATAGCCTGTAACCGAGCTGTGCATAGAGCCGGAAACGTCCGGACAAACCACGACTTTGCCTTGTATGACCGGTACATTTTGTACGGCGGTTTCCATCGCGTCTTGCAGCGCTTCGCAGATTTCAAACGGCATTTGATTAGATGTTGCCTGATAGGCAGTCAGCAACTGATAAGGTAGAACACGGGCGCGGGCAATGGCGGTTTCGTCACGCAGTTTTTCTGCCACCATTTTGATGTTTTTGCTTTTAGCAAACACTTCGTGGCGCAGGAAAGTGTTCAGGTTTTGACGAACCTGCTGCCATGAACCGTTACAGGCAATTTGCGCCCAGTCGCCGCTGTTCAAGTCTAAAGCTGTAAGCATTTGGAAAGGAACGTTGGGCAATTCGCCTTCTCGGCTTTGTTTGTAGTCTTCAAAAGCGCGGGTAATGGGCGGCAATGCTTCGCGGTCGTAAGGTTTGCCGATCAGCCATGCAAACCATGCGGCACGCCATGCCTCTCGCGGTTTGGGGTGCACCATTTTGACCACGTCCGCCAGCGACGGCGAATTGCCGATGGCGGCGTTCAACAGTTGTTTTTCGGTGGCGGTCAAAAGCCAAGTCTGCATCAGTTTTTTCGGACGGTTGCCGAAGGATTTTCTGCCGACTGCGCCGCTGCGGATAATTTGTGCGAAGTTACGCAACATTTTACCGTTGTCCGCCACTTGATCGAATACGCGGGTGAGCATGTTCACATCTTTTTGCGCCAACACGGCAAGCAACAGCGCAGGCATATCTTTCATAAAACCTTTTTGACGGGCATATACGGCAGTTTTGGCGATGAACTCGGCATCCAGGTTTTCCGCCAATTTCAACACTTGGTCAAGCTGACTTTGGGCGTCGGCATAGTAGGTATTGTTCAGACAACCGGTAGCGGCAAGCTGGGCCAGCTGTTGTTTGGGTGTCAGCGTGTAGGCGATGCCGCCGGCTTCATTATGGGTATCGGTTTTAGTAAAACGGTTTTTAATCGATTGAAACAAGGTAGTATTAGCCATTTTCATTTTCTTTCATATTGTTGGTTTGAGGCCGTCTGAACTTGTTTTAGCCTTGTTTTTCAGACGGCCTTGAATGGGTGGCAGTGTGGCGGCTAAAGATGAAGAGAAGCGTTTTTAACTGAAAGCTAATGTATTCTCTTCCGGGCATCCGCCTACTGCCGTAGGGCGGCTAGTTTAATTAGGATCATTCGGGTTTGTAGCAAGCAAGGAATGTAATCCTAATGGCATTCGCCCATAAGGGGTGGCACATCTGGCAACGAAGAGTGAAGAAATTTTTACGCGCTCTATCCTCTGAGCTACTCTGCCATAGTTGGCGGCAGAGACGGGATTCGAACCCGCGACCTCGCGCTTAGCAGGCTGTAATTCCTCCGGCATTTGCCGTTTGCACCGAAAACGGTTTTTATATCAGCTCGTCCGAATATTTCAGACGGCCTCGAATGAGGGCAGCGTAGCAGATAAACATGAAGAGAAACGGTTTTAACGTGAAAGGTTAATGTACTCTCTTCAAGCATCAGCCTACTGCCGTATAAAGTAATATGGCACGCAACAAGTTTTTCAGGGAAACATGCCTTCGCTCTACCAGCTGAGCTACTCTGTTATTTTGGATAACAGAGGCAGGACTCGAACCTGCGACACAAGGGTATCCATGTTGTAGTTTCCCTAGGCATTTGCCTGCCATATTGGAAAAGGGTGGGCGACTAAATAAACAAGACGTTCAACGTCTATCAGACGAGACAGGATTCGAACCTGTTAATCCAAATGTAGTCTTGTTGGCATTCGCCCTGTAACCACACAGCAACTAAATTTACGGAAAATTTTTCTCCGGTAACTGTATTTCCCGAAGCATCTGCTGTATCGTTACATTCACAACATAGCCAACAGCGTGCCAAGAATAAAATTTTTATAAAAATAATTTTTAATTAATTGAATATAAAGGAAATATATTTTAAAGTAGCTTTTATCAGCAAGAAGCGTAGAATACTAAAAAAATATATTTATAGATAGTTATATAGAAAATAAAATATACAAGGATATATGATGAGATTCGATGATTTGGACAAACGCTTGCGACAATACGAAACCGCTTATGATTTTTGCGTACCACAGGAAAATTTTATTGTTGTACGCTTAGACGGGCGCGGTTTTACACGACTAACCAAGGAAATTTGGCAGTTTGAAGCCCCGTTCGACATTCGTTTCCGCGATTTGATGGCGCACACCGTCCGTCATTTGATGAAATGCGGCTTCAATGTGGCGTACGGCTATTCGGAAAGCGATGAAATTTCACTATTGCTGCGTCGAGACGACGATACGTTCAAACGCAAAACGCGCAAAATCATTTCGGTATTGGCTGGTGAAGCCAGCGCCGCCTTTTCCGTGGCGCACGGGCAGACCGCCGCTTTTGATGCCAGAGTTTGCGTTTTGCCGAACGAAAAACTGGTGGTCGATTATTTCCGTTGGCGGCACGAAGACTCATACCGCAACGCGCTCAACGCCCACTGCTATTGGATGCTGCGCAAGAAAGGAGAAAGCGCGTCCCGCGCTACAGATGCCGTCAGCAGCCTGACACGCGCGCAGAAACATGATTTGCTGTTTGAACACAATATCAATTTTAACGAATTGCCCGCATGGCAGAAACGTGGCTTCGGTGTGTATTTTCAGACGTCCTTAAAAGAAGGCTTTAATCCGAAAACTGACGAAACTGTACAAGTAAAACGCCAAATCCTGCATACGGATTTCGAGCTGCCGTTGGGCGATGATTACGGCGCGTTTGTCCTGGAAAAAATAATTTAAAGGCCGTCTGAAACATGAATACCAATCCCAAAAAACAAGTCGCCATCAGCTTTCTCGGTACAGTGCTGGATAAAGGTTTCGGTCAAGGGCGTTGGTTGAAATGGCGGCCAAATGTCGCCATGAATCAGCGTCAAGATTTTCATCTCGACCGTATGGAGCTGTTCTATGCGGAGAAATACCGTGATTTGGCAGATCATGTAAAAGCCGATATTCAAGATGTGTCGCCGCACACTGCCGTCAATCTCGTACCTATGGAGCTGGCAAACCCGTGGGATTTTTCCGAGGTTTACACCAAGCTGCACGACTGGGCAGCGGGCTATACATTTAATATTGAAGAAGAAACCTATCTCACCCACATCACTACGGGTACACACGTTGCCCAAATCTGCCTGTTTTTATTGGTGGAATCGCGTCAAATCCCCGGCGTACTGTTACAAACCGCTCCGCCCAAAAATCAAAGACGCAGTATGGAGGACGGCAATGTCGGCAGTTATGAAATCATCGATTTAGACTTGGCTCGTTACGACGTACTGGCAGAACGCCTTGCCGCCGTACGCGATGACGCAGTGCGCTACCTGAAAAGCGGCATCTCCACCCAAAACACTGCCTTCAACCGCATGATTGCCGAAATCGAACAAGTCGCACTCAATTCCCCTTCCCCCATTCTACTTTCCGGCCCCACAGGCGCAGGAAAATCCATGCTGGCACGCAGGATTTTTGAATTGAAAAAAGCACGCCATCTGATTAAAGGCACATTTGTCGATGTAAACTGCGCCACCCTTCGCGGTGACGGCGCAGCATCTGCCCTGTTCGGCCACAAAAAAGGTGCCTTTACCGGCGCCGCAGAAAAACGTGAAGGTTATCTGAAAACTGCTGACGGCGGTGTATTGTTTTTAGATGAAATTGGCGAATTGGGCTTAGACGAACAAGCCATGTTACTCAAAGCCATTGAAGAGAAACACTTTTATCCCGTCGGCAGCGACAGCGAAGTCAAAAGCGACTTCCAACTCATCGTCGGCACCAACCGCGACCTACGCCACGAAATTCGCGCCGGACGCTTCCGCGAAGACCTGTTCGCCCGAATCAACATCTGGAATTACCCACTGCCCGCACTTGCCGACCGTCGTGAAGACATCGAGCCCAACGTCGAACACCAGCTCGCCCTAGCCTCACAAGAACTCGGCCGAACCACCCGCTTCAACAAAGAAGCCTTAGCCGCCTACCTCGATTTCGCCCACTCAGACCAAGCACCATGGCGCGGCAACTTCCGCGACCTCGCCGCCAGCATCATGCGCCTGGCCACACTCGCGCCACAAGGCAGGATACAGGTAGAACAAGTCCAAGCTGAAATCGAACGCCTAAAATGGTTATGGTCGGAAGAACCCTTTTCAGACGGCCTCCTACATAAAAGGCTGTCTGAAAAAACACAAGACTATCCCGATAAAGTCGATTGGGACACATTGGATTTGTTCGACAAACTACAACTGCAACATGTCATCGACGAATGCCGCAAACATCCCAATATGGCCGCTGCCGGCCGTGCATTGTTCAACGTCTCCCGAACAGAAAGGGCAAAAGTTAATGACAGCGACCGATTGAGAAAGTATTTGCAACGGTTTGGACTGGAATGGGGGGATATTTAAATAAAGTGGGCAAGCTAGCTCATTTTAATCGCATTATTTTTCATCATTTATAAAAAATAAAAGGCATCAATCCGATGCCTTTTATTTTCGTTAACATGAAAAATTAACGTTCATACCAACGTTTGATCGATTCACGAATCACTCTTTGGTTTACTTCAAAAATGCCGCATGATAGGCAATATGCTCACCAATAAAACTGGCGATGAAGTAATAGCTATGATCGTAGCCTTTGTGAAAGCGCACATCGGCCGGTTGATTTGCCGCACGACAGGTTTCGATAAAATCTTCGGTACGCAATTGTATCGGCAAAAACTCATCTTCTAAGCCCTGATCAATACGCATACCTTGTACTTTATAGCCTTGTTGAATGAGCGAGTTGGCATCATATTGCTGCCATTTTTCGCGATCTTTTCCTAAATAGGCAGAAAAGACTTTTTCTCCCCAAGGCACAAGGCTTGGCGACAAAATGGGCGAAAAGGCAGAAACACTTTGATAACGTTCCTGGTTTCGCAGTGCCAATACCAATGCGCCGTGTCCGCCCATTGAATGTCCCATAATGGAACGTTTGCCGTTGGTAGGAAATTTTTCCTCAATCAGACTAGGCAACTCATTCAAAATATAATCATACATTTGATAATTCGTCGCCCAAGGCTGCTCGGTCGCATTAAGATAAAAACCCGCACCCTGCCCTAAATCGTAAGCCGCATCATTCGGCACTTGCTCTCCGCGAGGGCTGGTATCAGGGGCAATCACAATCACTTGATGTTCTGCCGCATAACGCTGAAAACCTGATTTGGTAATGAAATTTTGTTCCGTACAAGTCAAGCCGGAAAGCCAATAAATCACACCAAGCGGTCGATTCTCCTGATTATCCGGCAAATAGACGGCAAATTTCATTTCGCATTGAAGCGTTTGGGCGTAGTGTGCCCAAACTTGTTGCGAACCACCAAAAATTTGATGTTGTTCAATCAGTTTCATCGCGTACCTTAGTAATGAATAACAGCGCGGATCGATTTACCTTCGTGCATTAACTCAAAGGCTTCATTGATTTGATCCAGTGTCATTGTGTGAGTCACAAATGGTTCCAACTGGATGTCGCCTTTCATTGAATCTTCCACCATTTTCGGAAGTTCAGAGCGGCCTTTCACGCCACCAAATGCCGTGCCTTTCCAAACACGACCGGTTACCAACTGGAACGGACGAGTTGAAATTTCTTGTCCTGCACCCGCTACGCCGATGATAATGGATTGTCCCCAACCACGGTGTGCACTTTCTAATGCTTGACGCATTACGTTTACGTTGCCGATACATTCAAAGGTATGGTCAATGCCCCATTTATTGATGTCTAACAACACATCTTTGATCGGTTTATCGTAATCGTTCGGGTTTAAACAGTCAGTTGCACCAAAATGTTTTGCCAACTCGAATTTTGCGGGATTGGTATCAATGACGATAATGCGACCGGCTTTGGCTTGACGCGCACCTTGTACCACCGCCAAACCAATCGCGCCCAAGCCAAACACGGCAACAGAGTCGCCTTCTTGCACTTTTGCTGTGTTATGTACCGCACCAATACCTGTGGTAACACCGCAGCCGAGCAGACATACTTGTTCGTGGTTCGCTTCTGGGTTGATTTTCGCCAGTGAAACTTCGGCAACAACAGAATATTCACTGAAAGTCGAACAGCCCATATAGTGATAGATCGGCTGACCTTGATAAGAAAAACGCGTCGTGCCATCTGGCATTAAGCCTTTACCTTGCGTATCACGCACTGAGACGCATAAGTTGGTTTTACCTGAACGACAAAACTCACATTCGCCACATTCAGCGGTATAAAGAGGAATAACGTGATCACCTGGTTTTACGCTTGACACACCTTCGCCCACAGCAACGACCACACCCGCACCTTCATGCCCAAGCACCACAGGGAATACGCCTTCAGGATCGCTTCCTGATAACGTAAATGCATCAGTATGGCACACGCCCGTGTGAGTGTTACGAATTAACACCTCGCCTTTGCGCGGCATTTCTATGTCGATTTCCACAATTTGTAAGGGTTGATTTGGGGCGAATGCCACCGCCGCACGAGATTTGATGGTTAAGTTGGTTTGTTTAATTTCCATTATTTTTGCCTTTTAATTTATTAATAAAGTTATCTAGCCTAAGTAAGATAACCACAGGTTATACTTTGGAACCCACCCTGAAGCAAGCGTTTTTGCAATTTTGGCTCCGGCGGTAGTATGATGGACTGATGAGCCGCCATGCAAACGGTGGTCAAAGGTTTCGGAATATTTCCCTAAGTCATGAAGCTGTCCCGTCTGGCAGGCAATTTCCTGTGCACCGAATACCCGAGCAAACTCCGCCGCCATTTCGCCAACATTCACAGAATGGCTTTGCAAGGTTTGCCAACGTTCGTAAGGTAAGAGATTACCGAGTTTATCTTGCGCGGAATGGGCGTAGTAAATTAGGGGTTTCATATTGAAATTCTAAAAAATTCAAATTGATACAGATGCAATGATAATATGATATTAAATTTAATATGCAAATAGAAAAAATGCCGTCTGAAACTTTTTCAGACGGCATTGTTATCGATTAACCTTTATAACTTGCTTCTAATATCCTTCACAGCTTTCACTAAAGCTTCGGAAAGCAAAGGATCAAAAGAAGAGCGGTCTGCTTGGACGATATTTGAACATACAGCCCCTCTTCCTTACTCAGACATAAGATACGGTGGCAGAGTTTCAACACCCAGCCGGCTGGTTTAGACGACCTTGTGCCACTAAATGCCTTACTTTGTTTCAACACACAGCCGCCTGAAGGCGGCTGGGCATCGCCCTCTTTCTCGCCTGCGCCCTCTTGATGTTTCAACACACAGCCGCCTGAAGGCGGCTGGGGATAAAAGTTATCACAAGTAATTCAGAAATAATCGTTTCAACACACAGCCGCCTGAAGGCGGCTGGCATTTCTTCCATCAAATGCCTATCTTCCCTGCTTGTTTCAACACACAGCCGCCTGAAGGCGGCTGGTTAGTGGCATCACTTTTAAGCATCATCGGATGCTCAGTTTCAACACACAGCCGCCTGAAGGCGGCTGGATTGAGGACATTTTGCCGAAAAATTCAGGAAATAGTTTCAACACACAGCCGCCTGAAGGCGGCTGGAATAGTTGGGTAAAAGGAAGAAACAAAATTCCTGCTGTTTCAACACACAGCCGCCTGAAGGCGGCTGGTCGATTGTTCGGATGTCTCGGCCTTTAAAAACTGGTTTCAACACACAGCCGCCTGAAGGCGGCTGGGTTGCCAAAGGCTGGCTGCAAAAAATGCGCGAAGTTTCAACACACAGCCGCCCGAAGGCGGCTGGATTTGCCCATGTATTCTGCAATCGTATCAAGCAGTTTCAACACACAGCCGCCCGAAGGCGGCTGCAGTGCCAAACAGCCACTTTTGAAAACGTACAGGCAGTTTCAACACACAGCCGCCCGAAGGCGGCTGGATTAGCAGCGGAAACCCCCCGCCCTCCCATTTGCAGTTTCAACACACAGCCGCCCGAAGGCGGCTGCAAGAGCGTGGAGGATTTGGCGCGTGTTTACGAAGTTTCAACACACAGCCGCCCGAAGGCGGCTGATCATGCCCATCAGTGGTTTTGTAACCATTTCTTGTTTCAACACACAGCCGCCCGAAGGCGGCTGGCCTATATACTCTTGTTCCTGTTAGTCTATGGGTTGTTTCAACACACAGCCGCCCGAAGGCGGCTGAGCCTCTCTCAAAAGCCTTGCTCCATCAGGTTTCACAAACCTAATCTCGCTAAGCTCCCAAGAAAAGCGCGAACGCGAGTATAACACAGCCTTTTCCGTTACACTCGCATTCATAATATCCTGATTGTTAAAGAACAATCCCAATTCACCAACCCTGCCGCATTTTCATGAGAACCGCAGGTTGGCGATTCACACAATCAACGTATCCTTAAACACATCCAACGCCGGTTTTGCGCCGTGATGTTCTACTTTGCGCCGCCATTTGCTGCCCAGATGGTAAAAGCGCAGGCTGTCGGTTTCGGGGTTGTAGATTTTCAAGAGTTTGTCCTTTAAAACAACCCACTGGTCGGGCGCAATGTCGCATTCGAACACCGAATACTGCACGCGCACGCCGTAGTCCAGACACAATTTCGCCACGCGCCGCAGCCTTGCCGGTCCTTCCGCGTCTTCCAGCGAAATATCATAAGTAATCAGCATCAGCATTTTGTATTCCCATGTGCAGGCTGCTTTAGAGGTCGTCTGAAAACATCCAACCCGTTTTCAGACGACCTGCAAACCTATCTCATCAAAAACGGCGGGTATTCCGCCAAATCCCCGCGCAAGTGCCGCGCCAACAGCATTGCCTGAATATACGGCAGCAGCCCGATTTCCACTTCTTCGCCTAAAAACGGATGAACGATTTTCTCCTGCTTTTTCGCCTGCAAGGCTTGGAACAAGAGCTTACGTGCATCGGCTTTTAAGCTTACCGCGCCGCTTGCCTCGGTAACAAAATCCTGCGGTTTGATTTGCCCGCGGTTAATCAGCGACAGCACCAGCCTGTCCGCCCACCACGCGCGGAATTCTTCCAAAATATCCTGCGCCAGACTGTCGCGCCCCGGTCGGTCGGCGTGCAGAAAACCCACCTGTGGGTCAAGCCCCACGCCTTGCAGCGCGCCGCTGATGTCCTTGCCCAGAATGCTGTACACAAACGACAACAGCGCATTCACTCCGTCTCTGGGCGGACGGCGGTTGCGCCCGTCAAAAGAAAAGCCGCTTTTTTCGCTCAAAAGCTGCCCGAACACGCCGAAATAACGCGCCGCCGCATCGCCTTCAATGCCGCGCACCACGTCCAGCTCCGCCGCCCCCTTCAACTGCCGCAGCGAAATGTTTAAAGAATCGACCGCACTTTGAATCGCTGCATTCTCGCCGTAATTGCGAATCTGCCGCTGAAGCACCCGTTTACTCGCCTGAATCTTCGCCGCAATGATATTACGCGCAATCGGCACGGGATTTTGCTCCGACACCCGATACTGCACCCGACGCAGCAGCACATTGCCGCTCTGCCGCCCCTGAAGCCGCCCCAAGAAACGTCCGTTTTCAGTAAAAAACGCTAAATTCACATTATTTTCACCGCAAAACCCCAGCAGAAACGGCGACACCAGCACATTACCAAAACAGAAAATATGCCCGATGGAATGCACCGGCAACTGCGCCACTTTCTTGCGCTCCTGCTCCACCACCAGCGTCTCCCGCTCCTTATGCAGATAGCTACCTTGGGTGGTGATGTAGAGCGTGTTTTGCAGTTTGCGCATGGGGAAACTCCTTGGGGATTGAACGTACTTTGAGTGTGATAGTTGGGTCACCTGAAAATTATTGGTAGATTGGATTAGGGTGAACGCGATAACTCAACATAGTAATCTCTACAAATAAGACGATATTTTTTCAATGATTAACTCCGCCCTCTTATCAATAAATTTCTCAAACTCTTTCTCTAACCATAAACTTTCGTCATCTGGTATAAGATGAATTTTCACATACTGCTTTTTATCTTTAACATTATCTTTATTATTAATCCAATCATTAAATGAGCTTGAATTTTTATTCCCTCTATTTGTTGAATAATCTAATAGTTGATAATTTGAAATGCTATTAATCTTATCCCAAGAGTAGTTGTAGCTTTGCAAAATAAATTTTGGCATGATGTGATCAACATCATTAATTCTCAAGCTCTCTTTACGATCATATATTAAATAATAAACAAAAGAAGAATCTAAGTTATTTAAAGATTCTTTAGAGTAATTTAGCTCAAAGTTTAAGGGATGTTGAATGTAAACATCAAATAAATCTTTCACTGGAAATTCTTCATTTTTAAAATCTTTAATCACGCTGAGCAATTTCCTAATCCCTGTTTTATAAGATACCCAACCAGCTCCTCGGCTACGAAATACACCATTTAATAAAGAATGATACAACCAGTTTTTCATTGGAATATAATCAGAATTACCAGTTTCAAAATTATTAAAATATGATTTTATTTTATCTGACTCTAATTTTTTATGAAACAAATGATATGCAATAAAAAATAGTGGTATAAACGAACGACTGCCATCTTTATAATAATCATACAATTTTGAATGTTTTAAAAATTGTTTTGTTGCATATAAAGAAGATTCAATTTTTTCTTTATTAAGAATTGCAAAATTGGCATCACTATCTTCTATGTTAGCCATTTCTTTATTATGATTATCCTGCAGAATAAATATGAGTTTAATCAAATTATCTTGTGTGAGACCAATATCATCATATTGAGATAAAATCTCTCTTAGAAAGCCCTCCATCCTCCAATCAAAGCCTTTTAAAATAGAGGCAACTAAATCAAATGAAGATAATTTTGTACCACCATCATTTAGTCTTCTAAACAATTCCACAATACGCTGTCTATTTTCAAGATCCGGTCTGGTTTTATTGATATTTACAATAGAAACACCAAGACTATCCGATGAAATAATATTTTTATAAAACGCTTTAATATTCTTTTTGATGTGATCTCTTTCTAATTCATCTTTAACATCAAAATCATCAATTAATTCATCTGCAATTTGCTCTTCATCATTGGTATCTTTTAATTTGTTTAATAATGTACCAGCCTCATACCATAAGTGTCTTGATAGGCTCCTGCCATCATCTTTAGATGATGACGGTAATGAACTTTTGTCTTTTTCAAATTTAAACTCGTATTGAGATAAATAGTTACTATATAAATCAAAATATAAATATTTTCCATTTACACTACCCATTAATCCCATATAAAAAGTTTGTAACCGCTGTTGTCCATCAATGATAAAAAATTGAGTTTGTTCTAATTTATCAATTTCTTTACTATTAACCAGTTCGCCAGTTTTGCTGAATCGACGATAATTAAATAAAGGCATCTTACCTTTTTCTTCTTTTATGGCTATCACACCACTGAAACTATCTCCTTTTAATAAGGTGTCAAATAATAATTCCATTTTTTCTTCTGTCCACACCAAAGACCTTTGAATCACAGGTAAGACATATTTACCTTCATCAATTTCATTAATCACATCAGAAATACGGTATGTTTTCCAATTTGCCATATTAATTACCTCAAAAATAAAATAAATTCAGTTATTCTCTAACTCAAACAACCCCGCCACATATCCTACGCTCCTATCCCGTTTCCCCAGCAACTCCGGCTGGCAAATCTCCACTAGCGAGCAGGCTTTGCAGCGTTTGCCGTAGTCGGGCCGCGGGGTTTGGCCGCTGTTTAGGAGTTTGTGCACGGCGGCGATGGTGGTGAGTGTTTGGGCGCGCAGGTCGTCTGAAAAGACGATGGGGACGCGGTGGCGGGTTTGCATATACCACAGCGCCCCCTCAGAGACGGTCTGCCCCGTCATTTCTTCCAAGCACAAGCCTTGGGCGCAGAGTTGAATTTCGTCCATCGAGTCGGGTTTAGGCTTGCCGCGTTTGTATTCCACGGGTTTCAGACGACCTGTTTTTGTTTCCACTTCCACCAAATCCAACACGCCGCTGATGCCCAGTTTTTCCGCAGACACGTGCACCGTCCGCTCAAAACGCACGCCTTTGCGCGTTTCTGGCTCGCCCGAATCCACCCGCTCATGTAGCGCTTTGCCCTGCGCGGTCAAATAATTCTCCGCCCACGCCTGCTCGTTGTGAATCAAGGCACATTGGCGCGGACAGAAGGCGTAGTGTTGTAGTGCGGAAAGGGGAATCAGGCGCGTGTCCTGATTTTCCCCTTGGGTTTCGGTTAAAAGTGCGGTCATCTTTTTAAGTATTTTTTAAAGTAACTCTTCCACACTCACGCCATTTAGGCCGTCTGAAACCACGCTGATTTTGTAATCACCAAAACCGCTTGCGGGCGTACCTGATTCGCCGTTTACGCGTTCGACTTTCACGGCGTCAAACAATTTATGTGCAGGCTGGCTGCCGAGCGCACTGTCGTGTTTGAAGACAATCAGTTTGCGTGCTGCCATTTCGCCACGGGCGGCGGAGTGGTCGTGTTCAAACATCAGTTGCAGGGCTTGCCAGAGTTTGGCTAAGTCGTCGTCTGAAAAACCAGTTTTAGCGGCAAGGTTGGCGGAGATAAAGCCGTGCACACGGTAGAGCGCGTAAGAGACGATGTATTTGCGCCCCATAGTGCGTTCTTTTTCCAAGTCTTTTTCGTTGGTTACCGCCATGCGGGTGATGGAAACTTCCAGCGGCACAATCGGGTCGATGGATTGGGCAAACGCCAGTTGTACCGGGCCGCGCACTTGTCCGCTATTGACTTCGGTGGTCATCACGGCGCCAAAGGTGCGGATATCGAAGAAGTTTTTGCACATCCAAGCTGTAATGTCGCGGGCTTTGGCTTCGTCTTTTGGCAGTTTTTTGGCTTCAGATTCAATACCAAGTGCTTCATAAGCGCGTTTGTTTTGCAGGTTTAACACGCTTTTTTCTTTCACGTAGATTTCGTAACCGGCTTCGTTTTCGCTGCTGATTTCTACAAAATTACGAATTTTGCGTTTCAGGCAGACGTCAGTTACCAAGCCTTTGCTGGATTCAGGATCAAGACGCGGCATATTGCCCGCATCGGGATCACCGTTGGGGTTGCCGTTGGTGACATCAAAAAAGTAAACAAATTCATAGCGGTTTTGAATGGCAGACATTTTCTGGCTCCTTAGTTTTCAATGGTTTCAGCGGTTTCTTTTTTAGCAAAATAGCTTTGTTTTTGATGGTAATAGCCGATGGCGAAGCGGCCTTGCTCGTCAATGCTCAAATGGCGCGGAAAGGTTTCGGGCAGTTTGGCAATGATTTCGCCCAAATCTTTATCTAAATTCACCGCCATGCCCGCTTTGTCTTTACGCAAGCGCGATAAATGGTGTTTTGCACCCGATAAAAGGCGCGGAAAAACCGAAAACGGCACGGCGGATGCAGAGCCGTAATAGCGGTCGGCAATGCCTGCGTTTAGTTCGCCCAGCGCCTGATATTGGATGCGCTCCAACACGGCAAACAGCCGCCCTAAAAGATAGGCGCGATTCGGGCTTTCATTGTTCAAACTCATAGGAACTCCTTCTTCGATAAAACCTTTTCTAAAACGCCGCTCTAATACGGCTTTCATCATTGCCACGCGTAGACCGTTCACGTCGCCGTCGGCGCGGATTCGGGTAATCAGTTGCGACAGCAAACTCAAGGGATACGGCGTGCCGCAAATCACGGCGCGGGTCATTTCACCAGCCAATACGGGCGAGATGTTTTCGCTTTTGCCCAATACAGCAGTTTGCAATAAGAGTCGCCAAATAGACGGCGGCGTTTTCCACGCGCACGGCTTAAGGGCTAAATCTTGCCAATGCTGCGCCAAATTTTTCGCCAGCTGCCCAAACGTGGTATCCAGCCAAAACCGAACAGAAATCCGCGCGGCATTAGGGGCAAGCCCTAAGATATAAAAACGGGTATTGGCAGAAAGTTCGGGCGCAATTTCTTGCAGCGGACGACCTTTGCCGATCTGTTCCAATACGTTGAAAACTTTGGCGCTTTCTTGTTCGTCATCCGGCGGCGTGAACACTTGCGCGAAGAAGCCTTCGGCAGCTTGCGCGGTCGCGTTATCGTCCGCTTCCGCCCAAAAGACCGTGCTGGCGTCACCAATGGTCAAGCAGTGATTGTTTTCGCGGCGCAACAGATAATTCAGCGCGGTGGTGTAAGCAAACGCGGATTGTTCTGAAACGGGCGCATTTGCGCCTTGCTCTTTACCAAAAGAGGCAAAGGCTTCTTTATTGAACGAAATAATCGAACCGCCGGAGCTTTGCCCACCAAACACGCCTTTAATTGCAGGATGCAGCCGCGCAATCGGGGCGGTGTCGCCGCTAATCAAGCACAAGCCTTCGAGCGCTTCGTCGCTTTTCAGGCAGCCTGCCCACAAGGTTTGCGCGGCTTCGCGTTTATGGATAAGTGCGGTCGGTTTTTCAAGAGAAAATGCGATATTGGCATCTAGCATTTCGGCAGGCAGATTTTCGGCAGCAAAATGTGCAGGCTGCCAGTTTTGCAGAAAATGGCACAAGGCTTGCAAGCCTTCATCGTCGCTGTTTTGCAGTAAATCGAGATGGTATTGCTTAAAGGCGTCAAAGGTTTTTTCAGACGACGTAAACGGTTTTTCTTTTGCTGCAGCTTTGTTTTTATTGGCTTCCACGCCAAGCGAATAAGAAGTTTTATCCCACAGAAAAAATGGCTTGGGTGTAGTACCAGGGCGTTTGAAGGATTGAGGCACGCTCATCAGCTTCGGCTGCGGCTTTTTATCGGCAGTCAGATTCGGCACAGCAGTTTTCAGACGGCCTTCTTTATCCAACACCAAAATCCAGCCGATTTTTTCCTCGCTAAAGCCATAAGGCGGCACTTTCGGGTTGCCCATTTCATCGGTTTTCGCTGCCAAACGGCGGTAATAACGGGCCAGGGACGCAAGAATCATGCTTTCACCTCCTCGGCGTAAAACGGTGGCACATCAATCACGCCGTCTTTCATTTGTGCGCGGAAAAAATGCGGCGTGTTGCCGTGGTCAAAATCAATATCATGCAGCATCCAGCCCAAATCACGGTTTGCCTCGCTTGCCAATAAATCGGACGGCGGCAGCGACTCGCCTTCGTCAATCAACGCAAAATCGGCAGGAAATTCGCGCACGCCCAAACAAGGCTGCTGGAAACATTGCCCCTTTTTCGCACGGCGTTTGAACATCTCAACATGCTTGGTAACGGTCTCATCCGCTCCCGCTTTTGCAGTCAGCACCGCATGGGCTTCAATCACATACGCCACGTCTTTAAGCACCGTCGCCGCGCGCTGCTGGCGGTCGTCTTCAATCAGCGTATATAAATCGGCAACGCTCTTGCGCTTCATCGCCCCGCTGACCTTACCCGCCGAAATCTTGCCGCCCAACTCATTGCGTCGCACCGACTCAAACCGAATCGGCTTTAACACATAAATCCGGTCAATCACCCACCGAATCGCCGGCTTCCAATGCACCGCCGCCAAAATCCCGCGCGCCGCCGACGGTGTGATGACATCATAAGACACCCGCTCCACCTTCATCTCCGGACGGGTAAAACAGGCATAATCGCCCCAAATGTGTAGGCGGATTTGGTTCATTTGATTCTCCTTGTGGTTGGAAAGTGCGGTTTCAGACGACGTTTTATGGATTTTCATGTTCGTCTCAATTCTTTTGGAAGAAATTTATCTATCTCCTCAACAGAAAATGTCATATCTTCCATGTTTTTAAGGGCATCCTGTGCTTTTTTATAAGCTTTAAAATTTGTACTCGGTGCGCCGGAATAAATACTATGCAAATCTTCTAATAATTTATCCCTTTGTAAGCAAATTTCATCAAGTGATTGCTGCTTCATGTGAAGGGCAGTTAAAAGTGTCAGATATTTTTCACGAATAAGCCAAATTTCTGCGGCTACTTGACGATGTTTTTGTGCAATTGCTCCCAAGTCATAATCTTTTGTATAAGAATTAAGAACAAGTAGGATAGTGGATATTATTGCTACAATAACTTCGGCAAGTTTTTTATATTCAGGGCAAAATTCAAAAAGCATGGTAATTACTCCACCAGCAATAATTGCTGAAAGAATAATCTGTCCCCATTTTATACAAGAATTTTTTTTGATTAGAGCATCCGCATGCTTTTCATGTGTTTTATGAGTGTAAACTACTCGCCCATAACATTCTCGTAACTGCCCTTCTAAAATTTTTTCTTCATTAGTCATAATCACTTCCATCCGTAACAATTGGAACATGGATTCTATCTTTAGCTACAACCACGCCATTTTTAACGCAGTAGCATTCAACGATATGATCACCATAAAAATCTGTTTGTTCTTTTCTTTGTTTATACCCTTCATCTTTAAAGATTTGCCCTCGAATACAATCTCTTCTTTTAGCTTCTTCTCCTCTATTTAATACTTTCCAATAAATATCATAAGGTTCAGAAACTGAACATTCCACTATATGAAATAATAAGTTCTTTCTAGATTTTAGAGGAATTCTATGCAGCAAAGCATATCTGAGTAAAAATTTGCGAAAACCGTTTTGTTTTACTTCACAGTCAATCTTTAGATATTCACGAATATCAATCGGAAATTTATCTTCAATAAATTCTTCCGTATTCTTCCAACCCTGAGAATAACTTTTAGAAAGAGACTCCATTGCCATTTCAGTTTTTTTGGCAGGAAATGGTCGCCCATAAATTTTTTTCCATTTATCATTTCCACTGCTTTGATTTTCGGCATCAATAGCCTTCAAGCACAAGTCATAGGCTTTTTTTGCTTTCTTCTGAAATTTTTTCTTTACCTTGACTCTTTGTTTGCTACCCAATGCAGCATATTCTGTTTGTTCTGGTAATTCAGACAAGTATTTAAAAAAGTCTCTACTGAGCCAATCATAATAAGAAAAACTTTTATCATCATAATCATCTGTTGATTTCAAAAAATTATAAGCTAGCGTATCAATAAGTAGTCCTCCCATTGCTATACCATGTTTATTTTTCCAAGCTCGTGCCATTTTGCACAAACGCCGTAAATTCTGATTTTTATCTTTATCAGCAGAAGAAATTTCATCTATTTCTTCTCGTGGTTTGGTAATTTTCCAACTTCCTCCATTTTTAGTATCAGGATATTTAAAACTTCCATCCTCCTGCTCAAAAACAGGCTGAACCTCAATATAAAAGTTAGAAAAAGTTACAGTAACAACCAACCTATCAACACTAACATCCGTGCGTGAATAACGGTTTAATATAGCCTCTTTTGTATCAGAAAGTAGTTTGTATTGCCCATTTTGAGCATTGTTATAAGTATCCCAACTAGACTTGGGCATGATATACAACATATCTAAGTCAGAAATTCCATTAATACCTGTTTTCCGTCCAAACGATCCTACTTGTAAAGTATTCGCCGTTTCAGAATCTGAATCACGGAACTGTTTATTTAATGTTTTAGTTAATTCTGCATAACGATCACTTATTGTCTGTTTATTAGAAATCGCCAGGTTATCGATAAATTCTTCAAACATCTGTGAAATACTCATTTTGTTTCCTTTATGGTTAATATAATTTTATTAATATCTCAAAATACTGAATTTTCAGCTTTGATAAAAACGTTATCTTCCCAAGAAAGCCCAGCCACTTCATCATACAAATCCAGCCCAATCAGCGTATAAAACTGTTTGCCGAAGTTTTTCTCGTTAATCGGTTCGATACGCCCTGCTTTATACAAAGCAACGAGGGCTTTTTCGGGGATTTGGACGGTGTAGGGTTGCAGTTTGCGTAAGAGTCCGCCGATGTGGTCGGCGTGGTGCAGGCTGCTAATGAGGTTTTCGGCCTCGTTGTCAAACGGAATAATCAGCGGCTGCATATGGCTTTCGATCATGCGGAATTTGTCGGCGATGGTTTGGAATGGGAAATCGAGGCTTTGCCCTGTATCATTGTGCATTTTCAGAATTTTTTTATTGTCCAGTTCGCTGCCTTTTAATTGATAAAGCTCGGCGAAGTAGGCGGCGACGGCTTGGGTGGATAAGAGGTCGTCTGAAAACTCATCGGCAGTCAAGCGCATAACGGCGGCTTGGGTGGCAAGTTCAGGCGGGGCTTTCCATTGTTCTTCGGGCGCGAATATCCAGACAAAGCTGTTTTCAGACGGCCTTTTGCCTTCGCGGTTGCAGCGTCCTGCGGCTTGGGCAACACTGTCTAAACCTGCTTCGGCGCGCATCACCAGCGGGAAATCCACATCAACGCCGGCTTCAATTAAGGAGGTGGCGATGACGCGGCAAGGTTCGCCGTTTTTCAGACGGCCTCGGATCTCATCAAGCTTTTGGCTGCGGTGTTTGGCGCACATTAAGGTGGTCAGGTGGAATGTGCCGTCAAGGTGTTTGGCTTGGTCGTACAGGCTGCGGGCATGGCGGCGGTTATTGACGATAACGAGCATTTGCGGGTGTTCGGCAAATTTAGCGAGCAGGTCGGCGTCGGTTTGTGTGCCGATGTGTTGCACGGTGGTACGGCGTAGTTTATCGAAAAGTGCGGTCGGTTTTGGGGATATTTCGCGCACGTTTTCAAAGCCGCGATAGAAGCCGTTTTCGGCTTGCACGGCTGGCTGGGTGGCGGTGCACATGACGACGCTGCAGCGGTAGTTTTGCGCCAATTCTTTGATGGCTTGCATGATGGGTAGCAAAAGATTGAGCGGCAGCATTTGCGCTTCGTCGAGGATGATGACGGAGCCTGCGATGTTGTGCAGCTTGCGGCAGCGCGAGGAGCGGTCGGCAAAGAGGGATTCGAAGAATTGCACGGCGGTGGTCACGACAATCGGTGCATCCCAGTTTTCCGAGGCAAGGCGCAGTTTGTCTTTGGTGGCCTCATTTTGCAGTTTGCCGTCGTCGAAGGTGCTGTGGTGTTCCAACACGGCTTGTTCGCCCAATTCGCCAAAGGCTTTGCGGAATTCGGCGGCGTTTTGTTCGATGATGCTGGTGAACGGGATGACGTAAATTACGCGCCGCATTCCGTGTCGTTTGGCGTGTTCCAGCGCAAATGCCATGGAAGTGAAGGTTTTGCCGCCACCGGTCGGCACGGTGAGCGTGAACAGCCCTTGCGGTTGTGCCGCTTGTTCTACGGCGTAATCGAGAATTTCGCTGCGCAGGCGGTTTAAGGCAGCATTACGTTTTTCGGCTTCAGTTTGCTCCGAAGCTTGGGCGATACGCCGTCTGAAATCGTTGATAAATTGATTGAAATTGTGTTGTAAAGCGTTTAAATCAGGATAACCACCGCGCTCGCTGGCTTTGTTTTCTAGCTTTAGATAAAAGGCTTCGGTGTCGAGATAATCAGCATCCACCAAGCAAGAATAAAGCATTCGGGTGAAGAAGGCGTAGGAGAAAAAAGGATGATGTGCGTCGGCTTTGAGTGGCGGTGCGGAAAGGTTTTGAGGGAGTTTGATTTCTTGTTGCCACAGGTTATCGAGAGCGGGAATATCTGCGCCGAATTGCAAAGCTAGACGCTGCTTTAACGTACGGCGGTTATCGCCTTCACCACTCCCATTTGCCAGCCCTGCATGATGCCCCGCAATGCAAAATGCCATTAGCTTGCCAATCACATTTCCCCAGCGTTCGACTGCAATTTTGGCGCCGGCAGTAGCATGATCAACTGAAGGGCCACCATGTAATCGGCGGTTAAAGGCTTCCGAATATTTCCCTAAGTCATGAAGCTGCCCCGTCTGGCAGGCAATTTCCTGCGCACCGAATACCCGAGCAAACTCCGCCGCCATTTCCCCAACATTGACCGAATGGCTTTGTAAGGTTTGCCAATATTCGTAAGGCAAGAGATTACCGAGTTTATCTTGGGCGGAATGGGCGTAGTAAATTAGAGGTTTCATATTGAAATTCTAAAAAAATTCAAACTGATATCATGCAATGATAATATGATATTAAATTTAATATGTAAATAGAAAAAATGCCGTCTGAAACTTTTTCAGACGGCATTTTTTTTACTTATTAACCTTTATAACTTACTTCTAATATCCTCCACAGCTTTTACCAAAGCTTCGGAAAGCGAAGGATCAAAAGACGAGTGTCCTGCTTGGACGATTCTCAATTCTGCTTCAGGGAAGGCTTGCGAGAATTCCCACGCGCTTTGCATTGGGGTGCACAGATCGTAGCGGCCTTGGACGATGATGGTTGGGATATGGCGGATTTTGTCGATGTTTGCCAAGATGGCTTTATCACCCTGCAACCAGCCTTCGTTCACGAAGTAATGGTTTTCCATTCTTGCGATGGCAAGGGAGGCTTGCGGGTCTTCATCTACATCTTTAGGTTCAAACTGAATAAGGTAGCTTTCCCAGTCTGCCCATGATTTGGCCGCTTTTAAGCGCGTGGCTTCATCTTCGCTGAACAGCATTTCATGGTAGGCTTTAATTAGGGCTTGGCGTTTGTTTTCGGCTACAGGGGCAATGAATTTTTGCCATTGAGCCGGATAAATTTGGCTTACGCCGCCTGCTTCGTTCAGCCATGCCATTTCAGACGGCCTGCACAGGAAAATACCGCGCAAAACTAAGCCGCTGACGCGCTCGGGATGGGTTTCGGCATAAGTCAGCGACAAGGTGCTGCCCCATGAGCCGCCGAAAACCAGCCATTTTTGAATGCTGAGCATTTCGCGTACTTTTTCAATATCGGCAACCAAATCCCATGTGGTATTGTCTTCGATACAGGCATACGGTTTGGAGCGTCCGCAACCGCGTTGGTCGATAATAACGATGCGGAAATACTCTGGGTTGAAAAAGCCTCGACAGGCCGGTGATGCGCCTGCTCCGGGGCCGCCATGCAGGAAAATCACGGGATGGCCATCAGGATTTCCTGATTCTTCCCAGTAGATTTCGTGAATGTCGGATACGCGCAAAAGGCCGCTATTTCGTGGTTCTTGAATCGGATGCATGAGCTTTCTCCTTTGTCTGATGAATATATTGATTGTAACACTTTGCCTCCTGATTTTTCAGACGGCCTACATAGGTTTATCGCCACAAATGGCGTAAAATAGCACTTTTTTGACAGGATTATTTATGGCTGACAACAAACAAACACATGCTGCACCTGAAGGACAACTTTTATTGCGTACGGTAGCCATGCCGCGCGATACCAACCCTAATCAGGATATCTTCGGCGGCTGGATTATGTCACAAATGGATCTGGGCGGCGGTATTTTGGCGGCAGAAATCGCACAGGGACGCATTGTAACCGTGGCCGTTCAAGAAATGAATTTCATCAGACCGGTAAAGGTCGGCAACGTCGTGTGCTGCTACGGTCATTGCGTCCGCGTAGGCAATACTTCTTTGCAACTGAAAATCGAAGTATGGGTGAAGACTTTAATGAACGATATGGTAACGGAAGACCGCCAACTGGTCACCGAAGCCGTGTTCACTTACGTCGCCATCGATTCACAAGGCAATCCGCGCCCTATTCCTCGCGAAGGCAATGCAAAGCTGGCTCATTTGTAAGTTTAAAAATCAAAACAAGGCCGTCTGAAACCTCAACGTTCAGACGGCCTTTTTTCATACAGAAGCAAAATGTAATAATATTTCTTTTGAGCTAAAGCAAGGCGAAGTATCTGTTTTTTAGGTTTAATTCAGGCTGATTGATAAGACAAAGACCGTACACCGGCTCCCTATAGCACTGCCCTACCGCGACAGTTTGCGCCACTTTTGAAACGGCGTTTCCTCCTCAATCCACTTTAAGGAACATCATGGCTTCGCGCGATTTATACCCACAGGAAATTTTACAGGTTGTTCTCGATAAAAGCTGCGCCAAAGCACAATCCAGCATCCCCACACTGGCAATCTTGAGCGTTTTGGCCGGCGGATACATCGGCTTCGGTTATCTTGCCTATTTAAAAGTAGTCAGCGGCATTCCGCACGAATGGGGCGGTGTTGCCACTTTACTCGGCGCCGCCGTGTTCCCAATCGCCTTGATTTGCATCCTGCTTGGCGGAGGCGAGCTGGTAACCAGCAACATGATGATCATGTCTTTAGGCAAATTGGCCGGACGGATTTCCTCTAAAATGCTGCTGCGCAACTGGGTTATCGTCTGCATGGGCAATTTGGTGGGCACGCTGGCAATGGCGTTTTTCCTCGGATACTATGTCGGTATGATTGAAGGCAGCGTCGCAGAAAAAACCATTGCCGTAGCGGAAGCAAAAGTCCATATGGATTTCGGCCGCGCTTTTGTATCGGCAGTCGCATGTAACTGGATGGTCTGCATGGGCGCGTGGCTGCACTTTGCCGCTAAAAACACAACCGGACGAATGCTGGCCATTTGGTTCCCCGTCATGATTTTCGTATTAAACGGCTTCCAACACCTTGTCGCCAATATGTTCGTTATCCCAGCAGGTATTTTGGCAGGTGCAAACATCACTTGGGGACAGTTTTTCTTCAACATGATTCCCGTATTCCTGGGCAATGTCGTCGGTGGCGCATCCTTTGTCGGCGCATCGTATCTTTATACTTATAAAGACACACTGAAAGATAGTACCGAATAGCCCTGCTTTGAAAACAACAAAACCTGCTTTGAAAAAGCAGGTTTTATTTCAGACGGTATTGGTATTAAGTTTTAAAATCCATTCGGACACATTATCCAGATAAATCATCCAAACGAAAAAAGAGCCGTTTTTAAAACGGCTCTTTCCAATTCTTTGGTCGGAGTGAAAGGATTCGAACCTTCGACCCCTTGCACCCCATGCAAGTGCGCTACCAGACTGCGCCACACTCCGACTCGATAAGCCGTGAATTTTAGTTTCAAACGCTGATTTTGACAAGTGCTTTTTAAAAAGGGAAATTTACTCGTTTGAAAACATTTAAATTATTTGTAAGCAAAAAAAGGCCGTCTGAAATCGTTCAGACGGCCTCTGATTATTCAGTCAAATATCAAGCTTCAACCGGAATAATACCGATTTTTGCCTGCCATTGTTTTGGCGCAATGGCGTGAACCGATTCGCCGTTGCTATCCACCGCAACGGTAACAGGCATGTCTTTGACTTCAAATTCGTAAATCGCTTCCATACCCAATTCTGGGAACGCTAAGACTTTAGACGCTTTAATGGCTTTGGCAACCAGATATGCCGCGCCGCCGACAGCCATCAGGTAAACGGCTTTATTATCGGCTATGGCTTGACAAGTTGCTGCGCCGCGTTCGGATTTACCGATCATACCCAAGAGGCCGGTTTGTTCCAGCATTTGGCGGGTAAATTTATCCATACGGGTGGAAGTAGTCGGACCGGCCGGACCAACAACTTCGTCACGGACTGGATCAACCGGGCCGACGTAGTAAATCAGTTTGTTGGTGAAATCTACCGGCAATTCTTCGCCTTTGTTGAGCATATCAACCAAACGTTTGTGCGCGGCATCGCGGCCGGTCAGGATTTTACCGTTCAGCAACAATACGTCGCCGGTTTTCCATGTAGCCACTTCTTCTTTGGTCAGATTGTTGACATCGACACGTTTGCCGTTGTCAGGGCTGTAAGTCAGATCCGGCCAGTCTTCCAAAGACGGGGCTTCCAGTTTGGCCGGGCCTGAGCCGTCCAATTCAAATTCAATGTGGCGGGTAGCCGCGCAGTTTGGAATCATAGCAATCGGTTTGGAAGCCGCGTGGGTTGGGTAGTCAAGGATTTTGACATCTAGTACGGTACTCAAACCGCCCAAACCTTGTGCGCCGATGCCCAAGGCATTTACTTTTTTGTAGAGTTCCAAGCGCAGGGCTTCGGTTGTAGACAATTCTGCACCGGAATCGGCTTTTTCTTTGAGTTCCTGAATATCGATATGGCTCATCAGGCTTTCTTTGGCCATCAACACTGCTTTTTCAGGCGTACCGCCGATGCCGATACCCAAGATGCCCGGAGGACACCAGCCTGCACCCATTTGAGGAACAGTTTTCAATACCCAATCAACGATATTGTCTGAAGGGTTGAGCATGGCAACTTTGGTTTTGTTTTCAGAACCGCCGCCTTTGGCTGCGCAAGTGACTTCGACTTTGTCGCCTTTTACAATTTCCATATGTACAACGGCAGGGGTGTTGTCTTTGGTATTTTGACGTTTACCAGCCGGGTCGGCCAATACGGAGGCACGCAGTTTGTTGTCAGGATAGGTATATGCACGGCGTACGCCTTCGTTAACCATTTCCTGTACGCTCATCTCGGCATCCCACTGTACATCCATGCCCACTTTCAAGAATACGGTCGCAATACCGGTATCCTGACAAATCGGACGATGGCCTTCGGCACACATACGGCTATTGACCAAAATCTGCGCCATCGCATCTTTGGCGGCAGGGTTTTCTTCTTTTTGATAAGCCTTGTACAAAGCCTGAATGTAGTCTTTAGGATGGTAGTAGCTGATGAATTGGAAAGCATCGAAAATACTTTGGATAAAGTCTTCTTGCTTGATGACGGTCATGATTGTGTTCCTTTTCGGAGTCATGGTAGGGAGGGTTTGTTTATTTCTTAAGAGACCGATTTTTTCAGACGGCCTTCAATAGTGTAATAGTGCTTTCAAATGAATGACCCAGACAATATCATTTTCATACCTAATTGATTTAAATGAAATTTAATATCGCATTAAATCACTTGGTTATTGATAATCTATATCCACTGACCACTCACTTGCATAGAAATAAAATTACATTATTTTTAAATGATAATCTTATTCCAAGGCCGTCTGAAAATGCTTGCCTTAAGTATCTGAGAAAAATTTAGTATCCTGTATTTAAAAGGAAACTATCTAAATTTCAGACGGCCTTTTTTATTCTCCAATACAATACACAATTGTAAAATCCGTGTCATTTCCTCTCTCAATCTTCTTGACTGATATCAAACTTGTTTGATTTTCTGAAATTTTATAACAGTCTTTTCACTTGCTTGCCTATCAGAACATTATTCAATATATACAACAATCTATGCAAAATTAGCTGATATATAATAATGATTTTTACTAGTAAATATACGAATATTTTAAAATTTATAATAAAAAAGTAATTTTATTTTACTTTTAAAATCAAATTTTTGTAATAAATTTGTCTAAATAATAGACATATTTTGTTTGCAATCCTCCTTCTGTAAAACCTTAGGTTACCCCTATCATCAAAACCACTAAATTCTGATACACTTCGCCTTATATAGATAAACATTGATTTTAAAAGAATTTCTGAGCAAATCACTTGGATATTTTCCTCATACGCAATAAATGTAATAAAAATACAATTAATCAAATTACCCACTATTCCAACTTCCAATTTCACAGGAACAAACCATGAGTGAAAATTTGTTAACCCTGACCATAGACGGCCATGAAGTCAAAGCTTCCGCCGACTCGTCAATCATCCAAGCCTATGCCCGTTCAGGCAATGCGATTACTGCCAATGTCGGCTGTATGGGTCAAGGCGTATGCGGTTCCTGCCGCTGCATGATTCGTAAAGAAGGCGAGCGCGAAGTCACCACTGCACTGGCATGCGAGACCAAAGTCGAAGAAGGCATGCAGGTCAGCTTCTTGGACTACTTCATTCCCGAGCATATCCAATATTACGACGTGAGCGAGGTCGGCGACGGCTGGAACTGGCTGGACGACACCGCCAAAACCTTCCCTGAAGCGCAAAACTGCCGTCATTGCGGCGGCTGCAATCGCGCCTGTCCTAAAGGTTTGCAAGTGGAAAACGGCGTAGCGCAGGTAGTTTCCGGCGATTTCGGCGCGGCTGCGCTGACCTTCGACCAATGTGTGATGTGCAACCTCTGCACCCTCTCCTGCCCTGAACACATCCGTCCGAACCACTTGGGCTTGTTTGCCCGCCGTATGAAAGCGGCGCGTACGTTGCGCCCTGTGGATTTGATGCGCCGCCTGCGCGAAATCGACAGCGGCAAAATGAAAGTCGAATTTGAAGAGGAGTCAGTGTAATGGTTAACAAAATCCAAGGCATAGACTACGAAACCGCCCTTGCCAACCTGCGTGCGTCCTCATTGGAGTTGCGCGGCGATTTACCTGAAAAAAACGAATTACTGAGCCAATTTCATCCTGACTATCAGGCAAATGCGCGTGTAAAACTGCCTATCGGTCCAAACCAAGGCGATTACTGCCATCCTGATTTGGCCAAACTCTTAATCAGTCAGCCTCTGATTGACGACTATGATTTGTCAGGCGCTGAACATTTGAACACCGACGTGCTGGTTATCGGCGGCGGCGGTGCAGGTGCGGCAGCGGCGTTATCTGCGACCGAAGCAGGCGCGCGCGTGATTATGGCGAACAAGCTGCGTATCGGCGACAGCAATACCGTAATGGCAGAAGGCGGCATTCAGGCTGCTGTCGGCGCGGAAGACAGCTTGCAGCAGCACTTTGACGACACCATCAAAGGCGGCCACAACGCAGGCAAGAAAGAATTGGTGGCGCAAATGGTTACCGACGCGCCGTCCGCCATCCGCTGGCTGATCGGTTTGGGCATGACTTTCGACCTTGCCAAAGGCGCGGACAGCAACGGCATGTTGAGCCGCAAACGCGCAGGCGGTACGACCGTGCCGCGTATTTTGAGCTACCGCGACTTTACCGGCCTCGAAATGATGCGCGTACTGCGCGAGGCGGTCGAACTCGACGAAAACATCACCCAGCTCAACCGCCACCCAGCCATCGAATTATTGTCGGACGAACACGGCCGCTGCGTCGGTGCGATTTTGTACGATTTGGAAAAACGCTCTTTGGTGTTAGTTCACGCCAAAGCCGTGGTCTTGGCAACTGGCGGCAGCGGACGCCTGCATTTACAGGGTTTCGCCACTTCCAACCACTATGGTGCGACTGCAGACGGCCTAGTCATGGCTTACCGTATTGGCGCCAAACTGCGCGATGTTGATTCTTTCCAATACCACCCGACCGGCGTTGCCCATCCGCCACACTTAGCAGGTGCACTGATTTCCGAAGCCGTACGCTCTGCAGGCACCAAACTGGTCAACGGTTTGGGCGAACGTTTCGTTGACGAATTGCAACCGCGCGACGTTGTTGCCGCTGCGATTCTACGCGAATGCCGCGAAGGCCGCGGCGTGGTACGCGACGGACAAGTCGGCGTATTCCTCGACACCCCACGCCTGATTGCTAACGACCCTGACGTATTGAACCGTCTAGTAACACTCGGCCACGTTGCCCACAAATGCGGCATTGACCCTGCCGTTGAGCCGGTCATGATTCATCCGACCCTGCACTATCAAAACGGCGGTATCGAAATCAACGGTGACGGCGCAACCTGCGTCGAAGGCCTCTATTGCGCCGGCGAAGTAACCGGCGGTATTCACGGCCGCAACCGCCTGATGGGCAATGCACTTTTGGACATCATCAGCTTCGGCCGCCGTGTCGGTAAAGCCGCGGCAAATTGCGGACTGCCGCTGAAAAAAGTTCGCGGCGGTGTCGGACACGTCCACGACCTGCAACGCGAAATGACCCGCGCCGGTCTGACCAGCAACATCAAAGCCCCCGTTTTATATCCCGACTACGGCAAATTCGATTTGCGTGAACACGCCGGTTTGCAGGAGCAACAATCATGAATCAAGCCAATCAAAACTTACTGCATCCTTCCCGCCAAGTCGGCGCAGATTTAGCCGCTTGGCGCAAAGTCGGCGGCGGCGAAGGCCTGCTGGCTGCGCTTGCCGATCCTCAAAGCATCGTTTCCAAGCTGCAAGACGCCAATCTTTGCGGTATGGGCGGTGCAGGTTTCCCAACTTGGCTCAAATGGGAAGCCGCCGTTGCCGCACAAAGCAAAAATGGCGACAAATACGTCGTCTGCAATGCCAACGAAGACGAACCGGGTACGTTCAAAGACCGCGTACTGCTGGCAAATACGCCGCACCAAGTCATTGAAGGCGTCCTGATTGCCGCCGTTGCCTGCCGTGCCAATAAAGCGATTTTGTACGTCAACCCGCATCAAACCGAATCCATCGCTTCCATCACACCGGCCATCGAGCAATGGAAAAACAGCGATTTGTTTATCCGTATCGAAAACTACTTGGGCAAACCTTTGGACTTGCAACTGGTTGAAACTTCAGGCCGTTATATCGGTGGCGAAGAAACTGCCGTGATTTCATGGCTGGAAGGCGGTTTCCCCTTCCCCCGCCGCAAGCCGCCTTTCCCTGCCGAAAGCGGTGTCAACGGTGAGCCGACCCTTATCAACAACACCGAAACCTTCGCCAATATTCCGCAAATCCTTGCCAAAGGCGCGGAATGGTACAAATCTTTGGGTTTGGGCGATGCGGCCGGTACAAAACTCTACTCGCTCTCCGGCGACGTATTAAATCCGGGCCTTTACGAACTGCCGATGGGTACGACCCTGCAATCACTGATTTACGATCACGGCGGCGGTATGCTCGAAGGCCGTACGTTTAAAGCCGTATTTACCGGCGGCCCGTCCAATACGCTTTTGACCGTAAAAGATTTGGATGTGCCTTTGGACTTCGTGTCCGTACGCGAACGCAAATCCAGCCTCGGTACCGGCGCGATGATTGTGATTTCCGAAGGCACCAGCGTGGTGCGCAAAGTAGCCGAATATGTGGAATTTTTTGCGTCCAACTCATGCGGTCAATGTCCGCCGTGCAAAGGCGGCACGTTCCAACTTTCACGCCTGCTCAACCGCGTGGACACCGGCATCGGCACTTCAGACGACCTGCGTGCCTTGCAAAGCCTGTGCCAACTGCTGCCACGAAGCGGCCGTTGCGGTTTGATTGACGGCGCGGTTACCGTGTTGCAAAGCTCGCTGCGCACCTTCCCTGAAGAGTACGGCCTGCCGCAAGAACAGGAGTAAAACGGCATTGTTTTCAGACGGCCTGTTACTGTAAAGGCCGTCTGAAAAACGATACCTAACTCCCTTTCTCTTCTTTTAAGATTGAAGAGAAACCCAATAAGAAAAATACCTTCCGAACCTACCAAAATACGTTCAGACAGGCTTCAGCAACACTCAGGCCGTCTGAAAACAGATTTCCCAATACTTTAATCCTCAAATTAGGAGATTCGACATGGGCTTCAAGCCAATTCCTGCTGCGGTCGCACTTGTGCTGACGCTGCTTATCTGGTTCGTTATCCCCGTTCCTCAAGGCGTATCGCCTGACGCATGGCATCTTTTGGCATTGTTTGTCGGCATCATTGCCGGCATCATCGGCAAAGCCATGCCTATCGGCGCAATGGCGATTTTGGGCATTACCTTGGTTGCACTGACCGGCGTGACCAACGAAAAAGCTGCCGACGCAACCAAAGACGCTTTGAGCAGCCTCAACAACTCACTTATCTGGATGATCGGTATCGCCATCATCATCTCGCGCGGCCTGTTGAAAACTGGCTTGGGTATGCGTATCGGCTACCTTTTGATTTCCCTCTTCGGCAAACGCACGCTGGGCGTAGGTTACAGCTTGGCACTGGCCGACTTGGTCATCGGTCCGGTAACGCCAAGTAATACCGCGCGCGGCGGTGCAATCGTGCATCCGATTATGAAATCCATTGCCTTGAGCTTCGACTCCGACCCTGAAAAGGGTACGGAAGGCAAAATCGGTAAATACCTTTCACTGGTCAACTTCCACTCCAACGTAATTACCTGTCTGATTTTTATCACTGCCACCGCACCTAATCCACTGGTGGTCGAATTGGTTGCCAAAGCCACCAATGCACAAATCCAACTCTCTTGGGGCACTTGGTTCTTGGCAATGGTCGTACCCGGCCTGCTTGCTATGCTGCTGATGCCGCTGGTGCTGTACTTCCTGTATCCGCCTGAAATCAAACAAACCCCTAACGCCACTGCATTGGCAAAAGAGCATTTGGCTGCCATGGGGCCGATGAAGCGTGAAGAAAAAATCATGCTCGGGATTTTCCTGGTTCTGCTGCTGTTGTGGGCGGGTATTCCTGAAATGCTGTTCGGCGTGAAAGTTGACGCTACCGCCACCACCTTCCTCGGCTTGAGCCTGTGCCTGTTGACCGGCGTACTGACTTGGGACGACGCGCTGAAAGAAAAAAGCGCGTGGGATACCATTGTTTGGTTTGCTGCCTTGGTGATGATGGCAAACTTCCTCAACAAACTGGGCCTCATCAGCTGGTTGTCCGACTCCATGCAAAGCGGTATCGCCCACATGGGTTTGGGTTGGGAAGCCGGTTGCGCCCTGTTGATGCTGGCCTACCTCTACGCCCACTACGTTTTCGCCAGCGGTACGGCACACGTTACCGCCATGTTCGGCGCATTCTACGGCGCAGGCTTGGCCTTGGGCGCACCACCGATGCTGTTTGCCCTAGTTATGGCATCCGCTACCGGCATCATGATGTCGCTGACCCACTACGCCACCGGTTCTGCACCTGTCATTTACGGCTCAAACTACGTCAACATGACCGAATGGTGGAAAGCCGGCTTCATCATGAGCGTGGTCGAAATCCTGATTTTCAGCACTGTCGGCATCTTGTGGTGGAAAGCCTTGGGCTATTGGTAATTCTTTAGCCGATTGAAAAATCAGGCCGTCTGAAACTCCAATTTCAGACAGCCTTTTGTTACAATTTCATTTTTACCGAACACACTCGATTACCGTGAAAATACTTATTCTCGGCAGCGGCCAAGTCGGCTCGACCGTCGCCCAAAACCTCGCCTCCGTTCCCAGCAACGACGTTACCATCATCGACATCGACGAAAAAGCACTCAACCGCATCAGCAGCCGCCTCGATGTCCAAACCATCGTTGGCAACGGCGCATCGCCCTTTACCCTCGAACAGGCAGGTGCGGCGGACTCCGACCTCCTGCTTGCCCTGACCCGCAGTGACGAAACCAACATCGTTGCCTCCAAAATCGCCGCCGACCTATTCAACATCCCCGGCCGTATTGCACGCGTACGCTCAAGCGAATACCTCGAATATCCGGTTGCCGGCAGCGACAAACCCGAAGAAGGCAGCCTCAACATCTTCGGCATTACCGAAACCATCAGCCCCGAACAACTGGTTACCGAACAACTTGTCGGCCTGCTCAGCTACACCAGCGCATTGCAAGTACTCAGCTTTGCCAACGACCAAGTCCGCATGGTGATTGTTCAAGCTCGCAAAGGCGGTTTGCTGATCGACCGTGAAATTGCCGACATCAACCAACATCTCCCCGAAGGCGCGGACTGCCAAATCTGTGCCATATACCGCAACAACCGCCTTATTGTCCCCACGCCGCAAACCGTCATCATCGAAGGTGACGAGGTACTTTTTACCGCCGACATCAGCAGCGTTGAAGCCATCATGCGCGAATTGCGTCCGAAAGAAGCGCGTACCCGCCGCATCATGATCGCCGGTGGCGGCAACATCGGCTACCGCCTTGCCAAGCAGCTCGAGTCCAAATACGACATCAAAATCATCGAATACAAACCCCAGCGCGCCGAATGGCTGGCCGAAAATCTGGACAACACCCTCGTCCTGCAAGGTTCTGCCACCGACGAAACTCTGCTGGACGAAGAATACATCGACGAAATCGACGTCTTCTGCGCGTTGACCAACGACGACGAAAACAACATCATGTCCAGCCTGTTGGCGAAAAATCTTGGTGCCAAACGCGTAATCACCATCGTCAACCGCTCAAGCTACGTCGATTTGCTCGAAGGCAACAAAATCGATATCGTTGTTTCCCCTCATCTGATCACCATCGGCTCCATCCTCGCCCATATCCGCCGCGGCGACGTCGTTGCCGTCCATCCTTTGCGCCGCGGTACGGCCGAAGCCATTGAAGTGGTGGTACACGGCGATAAAAACACTTCCGCCATCGTCGGCCGCCGCATCAGCGGCATCAAATGGCCAAGCGACTGCTACATCGCCGCCATCGTCCGCGGCGCAACCGGCGAAGTCATCATGGGACACCACACCGAAACCATCTTGCAAGACGGCGACCACATTATCTTCTTCGTCTCACGCCGCCGCGTCCTGCCGGAGCTGGAAAAACTCATTCAAGTCAAAATGGGCTTTTTCGGTTAAACCCAAAATCCGTTTGCTTGAAGTCATAAAAAGGCCGTCTGAAAACCTTTTCAGACGGCCTTTATTTATTGTTTTATTTATGCTTTAGCAACGCTGTTTTTACGACCAAACCAAACAAAACCAATCGCACCCAATACAATCATCGGTACGCTCAACCATTGACCCATGGACAAACCCAAGGTCAACAGTCCGAGATAGTCGTCAGGCTGGCGGGCAAATTCGGCAATAAAGCGGAACAAACCGTAACCGCCCAAGAACAATGCCGCTGTTTGACCGGCCGGACGCGTTTTTTTCGAGAAAATCCAAACAATGATAAACAGGCAAATGCCTTCAAGGGCAAACTGGTAAAGCTGAGACGGATGGCGCGGCAGCATGCCGTATTGTTGCAGCCATTCGGCCCACAAAGGATTGTGCGCCGCAGCTTCCGCATCTTCGTAACGCGCTTGCGGGAAACCCATCGCCCAGAAAGCATTGAGTTCGGTCACGCGTCCCCAAAGTTCGCCGTTGATAAAGTTGCCGATACGGCCGGAAGCCAAGCCCAGCGGTACGAGCGGCGCAACGGTATCCATCAATTTCAAGATACTGATGTTGTGCTTGCGGCCAAACAGCCACATGGCAACGACCACGCCCAAGAAGCCGCCGTGAAACGACATACCGCCTTCCCATACTTTGAAAATATCCAACGGGTTGGCCAGATAGTCGGAAAATTTATAAAACAAAACGTAGCCGATACGGCCGCCCAAGATCACACCCAAGATACCCCAAGTCAGGAAATCGTCGAGTGTTTCTTTGGTAAACACAGAATTGCCCTGCGCGATACGGCGGCGGCCCAAAATCGTAAACAGGATAAAGCCGACAATATAGCTCAAGGCATACCAGCGGATGGCAAGCGGGCCGATGCTGATCAGCACCGGATCAAACTGGGGATGTATCATCATAATGTGTGTTCCTTATCTCAAAGGCCGTCTAAAAGCCTGAACTTTCAGACGGCCTGTATGCGGTGTCGGATGGTTTAACGCAAATCGTCAACCACATTCAAAATAGCAGACAACATTGCCTCGCCCAAGCGCAGCGAGCGTTGCCCGTTCCAGCCGAAATCGTCGTCCGGCAGGTTGGCATTGTCTTTAAACGGCATTTCCAAAGTATAGGCAAGGCAGTTGAAATGATTGCCGACCCAGTTGGTCGCCAAAGTCATGTTTGCCTGACCCGGCGCATCTTTGTCATAGCCGTAATCGTCTTGGAAATCGGGGCTGGCATTGAGCAACGCCAGTTTGAATTGATCTTCCAAGGCTTCGATGCGTTCGTTGTAATTCGGCACGCCTTCGGTACCGGCCACAAAGACAAACGGCAGGCCTTCATCGCCGTGAATATCCAAGAACAAATCCACGCCGGTTTCCATCATTTTTTCACGGACGGTAAAGACTTCGGGGCTTAGCTCCAAAGTCGGGTTTTCCCATTCGCGGTTGAGGTTGGCGCCGGCGGCATTGGTGCGCAGGTTGCCCAATACCGAACCGTCCGGATTCATATTCGGCACAATGTAGAAAGTCGCACGGTCAAGCAGCATGCGCGCGGTCGGATCTTGCGGATCAAGCAGACGGCCCAGCAAACCTTCGACAAACCATTCCGCCATGGTTTCGCCCGGATGTTGACGGGCGATAATCCAGACTTTCATGTCGCTTTCGACTTGGTTGCCGATGGTCAGAAGATTGATGTCGCGGCCTTGAACAGTGCTGCCCAAGTCGTCGATACGGCACAAACCGCTGCCCTGAGCATCGCCCAAAAGGTTCAAATGCTGCTCGTTGGAATAAGGCTCGAAATAAGCGTAGTAAACGCTGTTGGACAAAGGCGTATGATTGATGGTCAACACGCCGCTTTCGTAGCTGGTCGGCACGCGGAACCAATTTTGACGGTCGTAAGAAGCGCAAGCCTGATAGTCCTCCCAGCCCAAAGGATACGCAGCGTCCGCCGCATTTTCAAAATGCATCACGCAGTTTTGATAGGCCGCACCCTGCAAACGGAAGTAAAACCATTGGGCAAACTCCGAAGCATTGTCGGGACGCAGGGCGAGGCGGATATCGGCAGGGTTGCTCAAGTCTTTGACAACGACCGAACCGGCATCGAATTGGGTGCTGATTTTCATCATGGGTATCCTTAGTAATCGGCAAAGAGGCCGAAGCAAACCGTCATTTTACCGTTTGCATGAGGCTGGTTTCAACCATTTAACTGATTTAACAGGATTTCAAGCGTCTGGAAATATTGTTTCAGACGGCCTTTGGGATTAAGATAAAGGCCGAAATCATGAAACAAGGTTGAAACCATGACTCAGCAACAATCTGTCTCCTCTGCGATCAAAGCGCGCGTCCTTGCCGAATCTTTACCTTATATCCGCCGTTTTTCCGGCTCCATCATCGTCATCAAATACGGCGGCAACGCCATGACCGAACCTGCCTTAAAAGAGGGTTTCGCACGCGATGTCGTCCTGCTCAAACTGATCGGCCTGCATCCCGTCATCGTTCACGGCGGCGGCCCGCAAATCAATGAAATGTTGGAAAAAGTCGGCAAAAAAGGAGAGTTTGTTCAAGGCATGCGCGTGACCGACAGCGAAACCATGGACATTGTGGAAATGGTTTTGGGCGGACACGTCAATAAAGAAATCGTTTCCATGATTACCACCTTCGGCGGTCGCGCCGTCGGCATTACCGGCCGCGACAACCACTTCATCAAAGCGGAAAAACTCCTAATCGACACGCCCGAACAAAAAGGCGTGGACATCGGCCAAGTCGGCACAGTGGCCGATATCGACACCCGTTTGGTGGAAGGCTTGGTCGAACGCGGCTGCATTCCGGTCATCGCACCCATCGGCGTAGGTCAAAACGGCGAAGCGTTCAACATCAATGCTGACTTGGTTGCCGGCAAACTGGCGGAAAAACTTCAAGCCGAAAAACTGCTGATGATGACCAATATCCCCGGCGTACTGGATAAAGAAGGCAAATTATTGACCACCCTGACGCCAAGCCGCATTGACGAACTGATTGAAGACGGTACTCTGTACGGCGGTATGCTGCCTAAAATTGCCTCTGCCGTCGAAGCCGCCAAAAGCGGTGTCAAAGCCACACATATCATAGACGGCCGCGTTCCAAACGCCCTGCTCTTGGAAGTGCTGACCGATGACGGCGTAGGCTCGATGATTTTGGGAGCAGGCTAATCCGCTTTTCAGACGGCCTTATGCCTTATTTAATCAGCTTTTCACCCTAAAAAGGGTAAAAAATGTTACACTATACGACTTATGTTTGTTTGAGCGATATTGACGTGAAACAAACTTACAGTCGGTTTCATACCGACTCCGATGCCATACTTGGCAAAGACGGTATAATGTCTGCATTCATCAGACTTTGGCAATCATCCTTAAGGCCGTCTGAAGCGTAACAAAGCTACTTTTCTTTTACCATCCTATTTGGAGATATTCATGAGCGCAATCGTTGATATTTTTGCACGCGAAATTTTGGACTCCCGCGGCAACCCTACCGTAGAGTGTGACGTATTGTTGGAATCCGGCGTCATGGGACGCGCAGCCGTACCAAGCGGCGCATCAACCGGCCAAAAAGAAGCTTTGGAACTGCGTGACGGCGACAAATCCCGTTACTTGGGCAAAGGCGTATTGAAAGCCGTTGACCACGTCAACAACCAAATCGCGCAAGCCCTCATCGGTATCGATGCCAACGAACAATCTTATATCGACCAAATCATGATCGAATTGGACGGTACTGAAAACAAAGGCAACTTGGGCGCCAACGCCACTTTGGCCGTTTCTATGGCCGTAGCACGCGCGGCCGCTGAAGATTCAGGCCTGCCGCTGTACCGTTACTTGGGCGGCGCAGGCCCAATGGCTCTGCCGGTTCCGATGATGAACGTTATCAACGGCGGCGAACATGCCAACAACAGCCTGAACATCCAAGAATTCATGATCATGCCTGTCGGCGCAAAATCTTTCCGCGAAGCTCTGCGTTGCGGTGCCGAAATTTTCCACGCACTGAAAAAACTGTGTGACGGCAAAGGCTTCCCAACTACCGTTGGCGACGAAGGTGGTTTCGCACCCAACCTGAACAGCCACAAAGAAGCCCTGCAACTGATGGTGGAAGCCACAGAAGCCGCCGGCTACAAAGCAGGTGAAGACGTATTGTTCGCTCTGGACTGCGCATCCAGCGAATTCTACAAAGACGGCAAATACCACTTGGAAGCCGAAGGCCGCTCTTACACCAGCGCAGAATTTGCCGAATACTTGGAAGGCCTGGTTAACGAATTCCCAATCATTTCCATCGAAGACGGCATGGACGAAAACGACTGGGAAGGCTGGAAACTGCTGACCGAAAAATTGGGCAAAAAAGTTCAATTGGTCGGCGACGACTTGTTCGTAACCAATCCAAAAATCTTGGCTGAAGGCATCGAAAAAGGCGTGGCAAACGCATTGCTGGTTAAAGTCAACCAAATCGGTACATTGAGCGAAACCCTGCAAGCCGTCGACTTGGCCAAACGCAACCGCTACGCCAGCGTAATGAGCCACCGTTCCGGTGAAACCGAAGACAGCACCATTGCCGACTTGGCCGTTGCCACCAACTGCATGCAAATCAAAACCGGCTCCCTGTCCCGTTCTGACCGCATGGCGAAATACAACCAATTGTTGCGCATCGAAGAAGAATTGGCCGAAGCCGCTTACTACCCTGGCAAAGCCGCATTCTACCAACTGGGCAAATAAGCAGAATATAGGATATTGATTGTATGAAGTGGGTGACTTTTGTTTTAACCTTCGCACTTTTGTGCTGTCAGTACAGCCTTTGGTTCGGTAAAGGCAGCGTCGGGCATACGGAAGAATTGCAGGAGCAGCTCGTCCGTCAGGAGGAAAAAAACCAAACGCTCACTTTGCGCAACAATTTCCTCAATGCGGAAGTTGAAGATTTGGCACACGGACAAGAGGCCATTGCCGAAATTGCCCGCGTCGAATTAGGCTATGTCCAAGACGGCGAAGTGTATTACCGAATCATCGACCGCCGCTAAACCCTGCAAAACAAAGGCCGTCTGAAAACATATTTTTCAGACGGCCTTTTTTATCGCAATCGCTATATAATCACATATCCCAAAATCAAATCACACCCATCATGTATGACGTAAACACCCACGATGTCCGCCGATTCTTTGCCCACGTCTGGCAACACAGGCTCGCGCCGCTCCAATTAGACGGCCTGCAACAAAAAGCTTTGCGCATCATCGAAGCCCATCCCGAATACGGACACTATCTCGAAGACATCGAACAATATTTAGATAAAGAATGGCTGCCCGAAGACGGTGAAAGCAACCCATTCCTGCACATGTCGCTACACCTTTCCCTGCAAGAGCAAAGCGCCATCGACCAGCCCCCGGGCATCCGTGCCATCCACCAACAACTTTGCGCCCGTTACAACGGCGACTGGGTCAAAGCCGAACACGATATGATGGAAGCCTTAGCAGAAACCATCTGGGAAGCACAACGCTACGGACGGGGCCTTGACGTCAATGCCTACATGACCCGCTTGCGGAAATTGGTCGGCTTAGGCCAAGAAGAAAAAGCCCGCCTCAATCCCCATGAAGTCGGCTTGATGGATACAAAGTAACTTCTTTTCAGACGGCCTCAACCCATACAAATCCTTACGCTTGCCAAAGCCAACATTTCCATCTTTCATGCTAAATTACTTTTTTGAAATCCGCATTACAAGGAAAACAAAATGCTCCGCCCAACCCTTACCACCCTACTGCTAGCCGCCTCCCTGCCCGTTGCAGCAGAAAGCCTCAACTACAACATCGTTGAATTTTCCGAATCCGCGAATATGGAAGTGCCACGGGATACCATGACCGCGCATTTCAGCGTCAACGCAGAAGGCAAAGACCGTCAAGCCGTCAACCAAGCCTTCATGAAAAAATTCAACCAGTTCAACAAAATCTCCCAAAACAGCAAATTTAAAGCCGAGTTGATGGAGCGCAACGGATCCCCTCGCTATCAATATACCAACGGCAAACGCACCCAAACCGGCTGGGAAGAACACGCCTACTTCAAAGTAGAAAGCAAAGACTTTGAAGCACTCAACCGCCTAATTGCCGACAGCATCAATATCGCCGTTTTGGAAAGCTCCTCATTTTCCGTATCCAAAGAAAAACGCGAAGAAACCGTCGACCAACTGAGCAAAGCCGTCATCCTACGCTTCAAAGACCGCGCCCAAAACCTCGCCCAAACGCTTGGCTTCTCCAGCTACAAAATCGTCAAACTCAACCTGGGCCACATCGGCAACCGCCAAGTCGGCGGCGATTTCGCACACGCCAAAATGTTGCGGGCAGCCCCTGTCGCAGAGATGGCTGCGGGAATAGAAGATGGTGTACCAGCCTCTCCAGGTTCGGAAGAAATCAGCCTAACCGTCAGTGGCTCGGTACAAATGTAGGATTTTCTTTTAAATCATTTTAAAGGCCGTCTGAAAGTATATTTTTCAGACGGCCTTTGTGTTGCTCAACAATTAGAAGGGAATATCGTCGTCGATATCATCAACCGGAGCGGTCGGTTGTGCCGGGGCAGGACGACGGGCTGGGGCGGCTGGGGGTTCTTGCGCCGGGGCTGATTGGTATTGCTGTTGTGGCGCTTGTTGGTAACTGCTTTGGCTTGAATGGCCGCCTTGGTTGTAGCCGTCATCATATGGTGCGCCGCCGCTGTTGTCATTGCGACCGCCGAGCATTTTCATTTCGTTGGCGATAATGTCGTAAGCGGTGCGCTCGATGCCGTCTTTGCCTTGGTATTTACGGCTTTGGATACGGCCTTCCAGGTACACTTGGCTGCCTTTACGCAGGTATTGACCGGCGATCTCGGCGAGTTTGCGGTACATGGTGATGTTGTGCCATTCGGTACGTTCTACGCGTTGGCCGTTGCGGTCGTTCCAAGTTTCGCTGGTGGCAACGCTGAAGTTACAGACGGCCTCGCCGTTGGGCATATAGCGGACTTCCGGGTCGCGGCCGAGGCGGCCGATGAGGATAACTTTATTCAATGACATTTTACACTCCTGTGATGATTTTTTCGGCGGCCTCTTGGTCGAATCCTTTTTGCAAGGCCTTGATATAAATGGTTTGTTTGTCTGCGCTAAAGCTGATGCTTTCAACGCCTTCAATTTCGGTCAATTTTTGGTAGAGCAAATCCGGATTTTGTTGCCATTCGGCGTTAAGCGGATAGCTGAGGTTTTTGACGGGTTTTGGTGCCGGCGAAATGACTGCCAATACCAGCCACAGCAACATTAATACGCTACAAAAGGCAAATACGCCTACAAAACCGTATTTTTGGAACAATAAACCACCGGTTGCACCGCCGACAAACAAGCCGACCGACTGCATGGTGTTATACACGCCCATCGCCGTACCTTTCAAATCGGACGGAGCGATTTTCGATACCATAGACGGCAGGCTGGCTTCCAATACATTGAAACCAATAAAGTAAACAATCAGATAAGCGGTAATCAACCATACCGAGTGCATTCCGAACAGCAGACCGATTTGCGCCGTGGCAATGCAGACGATACCAAGGATAAACACTTGTTTGAGTTTGTTGCGCGTTTCGCCGACGATAATCAGCGGCACCATAATAATCAGACCGGTAATGGTTGACGGCAGATAGACTTGCCAGTGATGGATTTTTTCCAAACCCAACTGCGTCATGGCAAACGGCAATGCGGTAAATAAAGCCATTTGCGCCGCATGCAAGGCAAAAATACCGAAGTCGAGATTGAGCAGTTGGCGGTTTTTCAATACTTCGCCCATACGCGAAGGCTGCGCCTGCGTGTCTTCGTGCATTTTTGACACTTCAGGATCAGGCGTCATCCAGGCAATCACGCCAATACTGATTACCGTCAGAATACCGGTCAGCGCAAACAGGCCGGATACGCCGATAAAGCTGGCAATCATCGGCGCCAGCACTAGGCTGACGGAAAAGGTCAAGCCGATACTCAGGCCGATCATCGCCATCGCACGCGTCCGCACTTCGTTACGGGTCAAATCCGCCAGTAAAGCCGTTACCGCCGCGCTGACGGCACCCGCGCCTTGAATGGCTCGCGCGGCAACCAACATCTGCAGGCTGTCGGCAACTGCGGCCAAAAAACTACCCGCCGCAAACACAATCAAGCCGGCATAAATCACTTTTTTACGACCGAACTTGTCGGAAGCTATGCCCAAAGGTAGCTGTAGCAAAGCCTGTGTCAGCCCGTAAATACCCATCGCCATACCGACCAGCGCTTTATTGTTTTCTGCGCCGGGCAACGAAGCGGCATACATCGCCAAAACTGGCAACACCAAAAACATCCCCAACATACGCAGTGCGTAAACACCGGAAAGTGTGGTACTGGCACGCCACTCGTGCGGAAACATTTGAATGCGGTTATCTCTTGCCATAAATAATGTTTCAGACGGCCTTAAGTTTGCGAAAGGCCGTCTGAAAGTGTGAATTAACAGATTTTCTGATTATACAGGATTCAAAGGAATTGCATGGAGTCAAATCGCAAGCCGTTTATCGCAAACCTGCTTCATCGGTATAAAACGGTTTTAACAAAAAACAACGTCACGCAAGATCTGCCCTATCCCATTATCCCCAATCAACCCCACTGCCATCTATTTCGCCACGCGCCTAACACGGCATTCGGATATTTGTTACTGCCCAAGCTGCCGTTAAACCTTGCCAAAGCGCGGACAATATTGCCTTTTTCGATATTGTTGTAATGGCGCAGAATGGTGCAGCCATAGCGCAGATTGGTGCGGATATCGAAAAGATTGTGCGACGGATTGCCGATATAGTTTTTCCAAAACGGCATCACCTGCATCAAACCGCGCGCGCCCACTCCGCTGATGGCATATTGGCGAAACGCGCTTTCCACTTCAATCAAACCCAGAATCACTTGGGTGTTGAGTCCGGCGCGACTGCTTTCGTATTGAATATTGACCAACAAACGGCGGCGCTCGCCCTCATCGGGAATAAAGCGTGCCAATCGGGAAGACATCGCCGCCAACCAACGTTCCCCTTCCTTCGAATCTGCAAACACCAGCCGCGCAGGGCTGGCACTATTAATCGAACTGCGCATCACGGAAGCCACATCATCCGCCAGCGTTTCTTCACGTTGCGCCCCAGCCCATGCGGTCGCAGGCGTCAAAAGCATGGCTCCGCCAACTTGCAACATACGGCGGCGCGATAAAAATAAGGAATCTTGGTTTTCCGATTTCATGTATTTTCTCTTTTTAGGCCGTCTAAAAAGTTCAGACGGCCTTCGATATATTTGCTTAAAATCAGCATTATAAAATACATCTATGAGCAGAATCAAAGAGCTGTATTCCTTTTATTGTCAAGTGATACAGCCTCAAGTAACATTTAGGTTTTTCTAATCAAGCGGTATTTTTTATGACCACCACTCCCGCCAACGTTTTAGCCTCCGTCGACTTGGGTTCCAACAGTTTCCGCCTGCAAATTTGTGAAAACAACAACGGCCAGCTGAAAGTCATCGACTCGTTCAAACAAATGGTTCGCTTTGCCGCCGGCTTGGACGAACAAAAAAACCTGAGCGAAGCCTCTCAAGAACAAGCCTTGGAATGTTTGGCGAAATTTGGCGAACGCCTGCGCGGATTCCAGCCTGAAAACGTGCGCGTGGTGGCCACCAACACTTTCCGCGTCGCCAAAAACATTGCCCAATTCCTGCCCCGTGCCGAAGCGGCGCTGGGTTTCCCCATCGAAGTCATTGCCGGCCGTGAAGAAGCGCGTCTGATTTACACCGGCGTAGTGCATACCCTGCCGCCCAAAGGCGACAAAATGCTGGTTATCGACATCGGCGGCGGTTCGACCGAATTTGTTATCGGCTCGGATTTGCAACCACTGACCACAGAAAGCCTGCCTTTAGGCTGCGTAACGTACAGCATGCGCTTCTTTCAAAATAAAGTGACTGCCAAAGATTTCCAAGCCGCCGTTTCCGCCGCGCGTATCGAAATCCAACGCATCAGCAAAATGATGAAGCGTACCGGTTGGGATTTCGCCATCGGCACGTCCGGTTCGGCAAAATCCATACGCGACGTTTTGGCAGCCGAATTGCCGCAAGAAGCCGACATTACCGCCCAAGGCATGCGTTATCTTGCCGATAGGATCATCGAAGCCGGTTCGGTTAAAAAAGCCAAATTTGAAAACCTCAAACCCGAACGCATCGAAGTTTTCGCGGGCGGGTTGGCCGTGATGATGGCCGCTTTTGAAGAACTCTCGCTGACCAAAATGACCGTTACCGAAGCCGCCCTCCGCGACGGCGTGTTCTACGACTTAATCGGCCGCAGCCTCAATGTTGATATGCGCGAACAGACAACGGCCGAGTTCCAAAAACGCTACCACGTCAGCCTCAACCAAGCCAAACGCGTTGCCGATACCGCGCAAGCCTTTATGAACAGCCTGTGCCACGCCAAAAACGTAACTGTTCAAGAGCTTGCCCTGTGGAACCAATACCTCAGCCGCGCAGGCCGTCTGCATGAAATCGGCTTGGATATTGCCCATACCGGTTATCACAAACACTCCGCCTACATTCTCGAAAACGCCGATATGCCGGGCTTCTCACGCAAAGAGCAAACCATTTTGGCGCAACTGGTTATCGGCCATCGCGGCGACCTCAAGAAAATGGCAGACATTATCGGCAACAACGAAATCATGTGGTGTGCCGTATTATCCCTGCGCCTGGCCGCCCTCTTCTGCCGTTCGCGCCTGCCGCTTGATTTGCCGCCGCAAACCCAGCTTCGCATCGATGAAAACAACCACAGCTTCATCTTGCGCATCAATGCCCAATGGCTGGAGCAACACCCCCTCATCGCCGATGCGCTGGACTACGAAAGCGCGCAATGGCAAAAAATCGATATGCCTTTCTCGGTTCAAGCACAATAAACCGTGCTCCGTTATAATAGGCTGCTTTTCAAAATCCAAACCGCAGGCCGTCTGAAAACGACAGCCTGCCATACATCAAGGAAAACCATGAGAAAACCTCAACGCGGCTACGCCCGCCAAGACCGTGTCAAAGAACAAATCATGCGCGAGCTTGCCGAACTCGTCCGCACCGGCCTGAAAGATCCGCGCGCAGGCTTCATCACCATCAACGAAGTCGAAGTCACCCGCGATTACAGCCACGCCACCGTGTTCTATACCGTCCTCGACGACAGCACGCGCGACATTACCGAAGAAGCTTTGGAACACGCCAAAGGCCATTTGCGCAGCGAATTGGCCAAACGCATCAAACTCTTCAAAACGCCCGAGCTGCACTTCAAATACGACGAATCACTCGAACGCGGCATGAGCATTTCCAGCCTGATCGACCAAGTGGCGGCGGAAAAACCGGTTGAAGATTAAGAAATCTATGATGAAAAAATGGCTTGTATCTATTTTATTTGCAACAGCGTCCTATGCCTTTTCCACGCCTTTATCTTTTAATTGGAAGCAAAATAAAGCCGAAGTAACAGAGATAACTGATATTCCATATGGCGTGACAGAAACAAATGATGTTTCATCCGACGTGATAGAGTATAGGTATTTCATTCAATTAACCAAACGGGGAATAAGCAACTTTGTACTGTCTTACGGCAACCGTAATATTATTTCTATCAATGATTACAAACCTAGCGAAGAAGATGTACTCTCTTCGCAAACTCTGCCACCCATTGTTTTACTAATTAATCAATCAGGACAAGCTGTTGATATTATCAACTGGAAAGATTTTTACACTCAATCAAAGAAAATAAGCCTTGAGAAGAAAAGTATTAGTAAAGATGACTTGGAGGAATTAAACAATCTAGAAATACAAAATGCCATAAAACAAAAAAAGATGGACAATCCATGGGGTTACTGGATATGGCTTTGGGCGGATATTAACCCTGACAAGCTACCTGCCCCATCTCAGAAAAATTTTTCTATCTTAGGCATACCGTATATTCAAACAAGTTCTTATGAATTGATAAATCAGACTGATCAAGAGATAACATTACGATACCAATCTCAAGTTAATATGGATCAGACTGCCGATATCAGCAACGAAAGCTTCTTGAAAACAGATAAGGTAACTACGAAAGAACTGATAGATGCAGACCAACTTTTCAAAAGTGTAACGGTAACCGCAACATTGGCAAAGCAAACCATGCAACCAAAATCTGTAGAGGTTTCTGAAGTTTCTTCATTTCCATTTATAAAAATCAAGCGGACAACTTATCGCTTTAAATGGTTCAACTGATAATAAAATGCCGTCTGAAAATATAAAACTCTTTTTTCAGACGGCATGTTCCTTAAAAAAACACTATGACAGCCAAACCCACCAAACGCCCGGTCAACGGCGTTCTTCTCCTCGACAAACCCGAAGGACTTTCCAGCAATACCGCCCTGCAAAAAGCGCGGCGTTTGTTCCGTGCCGAAAAAGCCGGGCATACCGGCGTACTCGATCCTTTGGCCACAGGGCTTTTGCCTGTTTGTTTCGGCGAAGCGACCAAGTTCGCCCAATATCTGATTGATGCCGACAAAGCCTATACCGCCACGCTGAAACTGGGCGAAGCCAGCAGTACGGGTGATGCAGAAGGCGAAATCGTTGCCACTGCTCGCACCGATATTTCACTATCCGAATTTCAGACGGCCTGCCAAGCCTTAACGGGCGATATCCGCCAAGTGCCGCCGATGTTTTCAGCCCTCAAGCACGAAGGCAAACCGCTGTACGAATACGCGCGCAAAGGTATCGTTATCGAACGCAAAGCGCGCGATATCACCATTTACTCCATTGATATCACAGAGTTTGATGCACCCAAAGCCGTGATAGACGTACGCTGCAGCAAGGGTACTTACATCCGAACCCTCAGCGAAGACATCGCCAAACACATCGGCACATTTGCCCACCTGACCGCCCTGCGCCGTACTGAAACCGCCGGTTTTACCATTGCCCAAAGCCACACGCTCGAAACCTTGACAGAATTGGATGAAGCCGAACGCGATGCCCTGCTGCTGCCTTGCGATGTTTTGGTGCAATATTTTCCCAAACTGGAGCTAAACGACTACGCCGTTACCATGCTCAAACACGGTCAACGCCCCCAGTTTACCGAAGACATTTCCGCCGAACAGCCCATCCGCGTATACAGCCGAGACGGCACATTTATCGGACTGGTGGAATATCAAAAAGAAATAGGCCGTCTGAAAGCCTTACGCCTGATGAATACCGCCGACAAATAACTTCCTGCAAAGAGAGCCAATCATGAAAGTCTATACCGCCGCCCAAATGCGCGAACGCGAACAAGCAGCCGTCGATAAAGGCACAAGCTTCGACCAACTGATGGAAAACGCCGGCAGCTCTGCCGCCCGAGACCTCATGCAGCGTCACCCTCAAGCCGGACGCGCCCTGATCGTTTGCGGCAAAGGAAACAACGGCGGCGACGGCTTAGTCATGGCAAGATATATGCAGGCGCAAGGTTGGTACATCGATATTCTGTTTTCACTCGGAGAAAACCTCTCCCCCTTGGCTCAAACCAATCGAGAACGCCTCAACGGTTTGCCCCATATTAAATTGATATCCGTACAAGAACTGGAAGGCCGTCTAAAAAAAGGTTACGACATCATTATCGAAGGCATATTCGGCACAGGCTTCAGCGGCGCGCTTCCAACCGAAATCGCCGCCCTCTGCCGCCAACTCAATCATTCAGACGGCCTGAAAGTCGCCCTCGATATTCCCACCGGCCTCAACTGCGACACCGCTGAAGCCGATCCTGACACATTCCGCGCAGACCTAACCTACACCTTTGCCGCCTATAAACCGGCGCATTTAAGCGAGTCCGGCCAAACCTATTGTCAAGAAACCGTCTGTTTGCCTATTGGCATTGATTAAAAAAGCAAATAATATGTCATATTTAAATCGCTTTATTTTTAGAAACAACACATTCTAAAAAAACACGCGAATTAATTTACAAGCCAATCATCAACAACACGGAAACAGACAATGAACGAACAAGAATACCGCCAAACTTTTAAAGAAGATCAGGCTGTCGGCTGGGAAGCTATCGATTCTGCGCTTAAAGCACTTTATGGAGATGTCAAACCACGCTCCTATGATCCTATAATCAAATATTGGTTGGGAGGCACCGATCCACTGGACAATAGCGACATTTTTGATTGCGAAGAGCAAACCTTCCATCGCCACATTGTTTCCTACGGCATGAGCGAACTTTACTTTAATCCAGAACTTGCCGGTGCAGATTACAGTAAATGGGGATTTGAATTTACCTTCCGTACTCCCCCTTACGATCAGGATCCGGATTCTGGCTACAACACCAAACACGAGCCTTACTGGGCAATTAATCTAATGAATAATCTTGGCCGTTACGTTTTTGAAAGTGGTAACTGGTTTGAAGCCTATCACTTTACTTCAACTAACGACCCTATCCGAATGGATACAGAAACCGCCATCGTCGGCGTAGCCTTCGCACCAGACCCCAAGCTGCCCGCTATCAAAACGCCAAACGGTGAAGTTCAATTTCTGCAGATGGTCGGCCTTACCCAGCCCGAGCTTGACTGGCTCTGGCAAGATCCAACAACCAAACGTTGCCAAGAGCTGATCGATATGATGCGCAAAGACAATCCGCTGTTGATTACCAATTTAGCGCGTACAAAAAGCTATGTACAACCCTAATTGATAAAGCCAAAGGCCGCCTGAAAACAAATTTTCAGACGGCCTTTAGTTTATATTTCAAATAAAAAATAGCAACTTACTTCCAAATCTGAGCCAATTTAATCCCCAGCGCCGTCAAACCAAACGAACCGAAAACATGCAGACAGGTCGCCATCAAAGCCATGCCCCAACGTTGCGCCTGCATCAAACCCACCATCTCCACTGAAAAACCTGAAAATGTGGTCAAGCTGCCGAGAAAGCCGGTAATCCAAAGCAAACGCCATTGCGGATCGGTTAAGAGTTCTGCCAATACGCCGATTAGCAGCGCTCCCAGCCAGTTTGCCGCCAATGTACCGATAGAAAAAGGCGCAGAAGACACCAGCACTAAGCCAAACAACCAACGCAATACAGCCCCGACAGCGGCACCGCAAACAATGGGAAAAATATACGCAAACATAACAAGTTAAACATTCAATTCAAAAAACAGGCCATCCGGTCATGAGGCCGTCTGAAAACCCAGCAAGGATGCCTTCATATCTTATTGCCAAATCTTAGGCGCGGATTTCAAATACCTGTCGTCATCGAAAGTACAAATCCATTGCGGCTTGAGCGCAATAAAAATAGCTGTTGAAATACCGCTCAAAAATGCCTCCGCCCAAGCGATTAAGAAGAAAACAGGAAAAGCGGTTTTCCACAATACCGACGTATCAAATACATCCGCCCAGTCTAACAAACCGACCAAAATTACGCCGGTAAACACCATACCGACCGCCGCAGCCCAAAAACCATTCAGAAAAATAAAGATAAAGATATTGGCAGGCAAACGCGACACCCAATGGCGGAAACCCAAGTTCACTAACAAAGGCGGAAGCAATACGGACAAGGCATTGATGGGGAACATATGCCAATCGCCCCAAAGCCACAAATATGGAAGAAAAAACAATACGCCAAGGCAGAATGCAGCAGAAGTGCCCAGCATTAAAGCCGTCAGGTTCAAGGCGAGCAGATGATAGCTCATGCCGGCCAGTTGTCCGCTTTCAGGGGAGGCATTCAAACTCCAAGCCAGCGGCAACATCACGGCAGCCACCCAAAAAGCGGAACGATGCTGCGATACCGACACCCATGCCTGCTTTGCACACAAAGCAAAAATCACCAGCAACACAGGCCAGGCCATCATCACAATACCAACGGGAAACCATCCGTTTTGAAAAATCATCATCTCATCCGCAAAATGTTCAGACGGCCTATTATACGCGTCTCAAGCCATAGCTTTGACAATCCTGTCTGCCTTTGCCGTTAAAGCTTGTTTCGTCTGGTTTTGTTTGCCCGAAAAAAGCGTTAGAATAACGGACTTTGCCGTTTAATTAAGGGGATGGACGCATGCTTTGGACAATATTGGCTTTAATTCTGCTAGCTGTCATAGCCGGCTTGTTCTGGTGGCGCCAGAAACAAGAGCAAAAGTGGCGCCAAGAATTGGCCCGACTCAGTGGCGACGAACAAGGAATAAACGAAGAAGACAGATCGGTCGGTTTTTCCGGCCAACTGGACAGCCTGAAACGTTTGTTCAGCATGAACAAGCGCACTGCCGACAACCATAAAATCGCCCGCATCCGCCTGCTTTCCGCTCTCGAACACAATAAAATGCAACGCGCCGAAACAAACGAAGAGCACGCAGCAGAGCCGTTTGCCGAAAAGCCGGAACACATCTCAACGACCGAAGAAGAAATCAAAGTTGCGCCTAAAACCCGCAAAGCTGCCAAACCGGAACGTATTCCTAAAATCACGCCGTTTGCACAAATGGAAACGCCCGAATACAGCCCGTCTTTGGTGCAAAACAGCAATTTTGAAGAAATCACATTAGAAGAAGCCACCCGTTCCCTGCATGAAGCAGCGGTTGAAGAATGGAACGAGCATTTGGCCGAAAAAAATGCGCCGATTTACAAAGACGAAGTCGAAACCCCATTGTTGCGCGCTTCATCCCTGCCGATGACAGGCATGGAAATCATCGACTACAATGACCCTATCTTGCGCCGCACACGCGAACGTGCCTTAGCGCGTGCCAACAATGTCCGCGTGGCAGAAGCCAATGCGCCGCATATCGAAACCGTTCAGACGGCCTTAAGAACTGCCGAAAAAGAAGCCATCCTCCCCTATACTTCCATGCAGGCATTCCCTTCTGAAATCCAAGCCGAAGATATTCACGACAACCTTGCCCGCCGTACCGCCGCACGCCACAAACTGGCCGAGGCCGTCGCCCCATTGCGCGACTACTCTCCGCGCACCATCGAAAATGACGAAATTTTGGCCAACTTGGGACAAATCAGCCGCCCTGCCAGCTTGCGCCGTCAAGTTCGCCATACCGAAGCGGCCGCCGAAAGATGGGCGCGTAAACAAGCTGCTACGGAAGCTGCTGCACCGCAACCTGCCGCACCGGCAACGCCGTCCCGTCCAAAACCGGCTGCGCCTGTTAAAAAATCCCCTTATATCTCCCGACCTGCCGCACCAAACGCAACCGTAGTCGAGCCGCCTGCCGTACCGGTTGTCCCTATGGCTAAAACCGATATCCCCGAGCCGCCCGTTTTCCAAACCTCGATTGAGCCGATTGATATCCCCGAGCCGCCTGCTTTTGAACATAAAATCCAAGTACCGATTTTTGATTCGCAAGTCAATGCGCACGTCAGCAACCAACCCGAACGCAGTATCCGCGATTATTTAATCAGTGAATCTGCCGTCGAAGAAACAGAATTCGATGGTGAGCCGGAAGCTCCTGTACAAGCGGAAGCAGAAGCTATTCAAGCGGTTGAAACCATTGAACCCGTTGAATCTGTTGAAACAATCGCAAGGCTGTCTGAATATACACAGACAGTCGTTGAAACACCTGTTCAAACCGTAGAACCAAGCGTTCAAGAGAGTACGCCAAGCATAGCTATTCCAACTTCGGCAACACTGACCGAGGCACACCTGCCAACCACTGCCCTGCTTCTGCCACCGCAGTTTGACCCAAGCGCATCTCAAACTGAAGAACAGCTGCTGGAAAACAGCATTACCATCGAAGAAAAACTGGCCGAGTTCAAAGTTAAAGTCAAAGTGATGGACTCCTATTCCGGCCCGGTCATTACGCGTTATGAGATTGAGCCTGATGTCGGCGTACGCGGCAGTGCCGTTTTGAACCTTGAAAAAGACTTGGCGCGCTCGCTTGGTGTAGCTTCCATCCGCGTGGTGGAAACCATCCCAGGCAAAACCTGCATGGGCTTGGAATTGCCTAATCCGAAACGCCAAATGATCCGCCTGAGCGAAATCTTCAATTCGCCTGCGTTTACCGAATCCAAATCCAAACTCACCCTCGCACTCGGCCAAGACATCACCGGCCAGCCTGTCGTCACCGACTTGGCCAAAGCGCCGCATCTGCTGGTTGCCGGTACGACCGGTTCGGGTAAATCCGTAGGTGTGAATGCCATGATTCTGTCCATGCTCTTCAAAGCAACGCCGGAAGACGTGCGCATGATTATGATTGACCCGAAAATGCTGGAGCTGAGCATTTACGAAGGCATTCCGCACCTGCTCGCCCCTGTCGTAACCGATATGAAACTGGCTGCAAACGCTCTGAACTGGTGCGTCAACGAAATGGAAAAACGCTACCGCCTGATGAGCTTTATGGGCGTGCGCAACCTTGCCGGTTTCAACCAAAAAATTGCCGAAACCGCCGCGCGTGGCGAAAAAATCGGCAGCCCGTTCAGCCTCACGCCTGAAAATCCTGAACCATTGGAGAAATTGCCGTTTATCGTGGTCGTGGTAGATGAGTTTGCCGACCTGATGATGACCGCAGGCAAGAAAATTGAAGAACTGATTGCCCGCCTTGCCCAAAAAGCCCGCGCAGCCGGTATCCATTTGATTCTTGCCACTCAACGCCCAAGCGTGGATGTCATTACCGGCCTGATTAAAGCCAATATTCCGACACGCATTGCCTTCCAAGTGTCCAGCAAAATCGACAGCCGCACGATTCTTGACCAAATGGGTGCGGAAAACCTACTCGGTCAGGGCGATATGCTGTTCCTGCCACCCGGTACCGGCTATCCGCAACGTGTACACGGCGCATTCGCATCCGACAACGAAGTACACCGCGTAGTGGAATACCTGAAACAATTCGGCGCACCTGACTATATCGACGATATTCTAAGCAGCGGTTCGACCGAGGACTTTACCGGTACCAGCCGCAGCACCGACAGCGACCTCGACCCCATGTATGACGAAGCCGTTTCCGTTGTCTTGAAATCACGTAAAGCCAGCATTTCCAATATCCAACGCCAACTGCGCATCGGCTACAACCGCGCCGCCCGCCTGATTGACCAAATGGAAGCCGACGGTATTGTTTCCCCGGCGGAAAACAACGGCAACCGCACTATCTTGGCGCAAAGCAGCGACCATCTGGATTAATTTATCTTCGCTTAAATCAAGGCCGTCTGAAAAGTTTTCAGACGGCCTTTTGTCAAGACCGGAAAAAACAGGTAAATCCGTTTTTCGATTAGAAGCAATCTTATTATGATTCATGCCTTCGGCAACACCCCACCCTTTACGAGGAAAAACAAATGAAAAAATATTTTGCAGAATTTTTCGGCACTTTCTGGCTGGTATTCGGTGGCTGCGGCAGCGCAGTTTTGGCAGCAGCCTACCCTGAGCTTGGCATTGGCTTTGCCGGTGTCGCTTTAGCATTCGGTTTGACCGTACTGACCATGGCTTACGCTGTCGGCCACATTTCCGGCGGCCACTTCAACCCTGCCGTTTCCGTCGGCCTTTTCATCGGCGGCCGTTTCAACGGTAAAGACCTGTTGCCTTATATCGTATCCCAAGTTATCGGTGCGATTGCCGCTGCGGGCGTTCTGTATCTGATTGCTTCCGGTAAAACCGGTTTTGATGCTGTTGCTTCCGGCTTTGCCAGCAACGGTTTCGGTGAGCACTCTCCTAACGGTTACGACATGATGGCCGCTTTGCTGATCGAATTCGTACTGACCGCATTCTTCCTGATCATCATCATGGGTTCTACCGACAAACTGGCTCCGGCTGGCTTTGCCCCTATCGCCATTGGCCTGGGTCTGACCCTGATTCACTTGATTAGTATTCCTGTAACCAATACTTCCGTTAACCCTGCACGTTCTACCGGCGTTGCCTTGTTCCAAGGCGGCTGGGCTGTTGAACAACTGTGGTTGTTCTGGTTGGCTCCTATTGCCGGCGCAGCAGTTGGCGCAGCTATTTACCGCTTCGTTTTGGCTAACGACAACAAATAATCTTGACGGAATGACATTCCCGGTGCGGCTGACACTCTAAACTGACCGCCCCCAAGTTGCCGAGACACAAACGCACCGCCTGACTCAGACGGTGCGTTTGTTTTTGCCATGTTACAATACTTTCTTTTCTTACATTCTCAAACCATCATGCAAACCTTACCTTTTCAAACCGATATCGCTGCCAGAATGCTGGTCAATACCGAAAACGAAACCATCCATCCCGATGCCGTATTCGTACAAACGCAAAACGGCTACTGGATTGCTTGGCACGACCAACAGGCCGCCCTGCTTGCCCCCGACACACCACCCGATATTCCCTGCTTTTGGGTAGAAGGCGCAGAAAGCTTGGAAGAGCTGGTAAGCATGGTAGAAAACGGCGAATTTGACGAAGTTGAAGAATTTGACGGCGATGATGATGCTTGGCAAGAAGCACTCGGATGCGGCCATCATCACGAAGGACACTGCGGATGCAGCCATTGAGATGTACAAAACGCCTGCTTCCGGCACTTGCCCTTTGCTTGACGCTTAACGGCTGCGTTGTAGGTGCGGCTGTCGATTTGGCTGCCACAACCGTCCTGACTGCTGGAAAATTGGTTGTCAAAGGAACGGGGGCAGTGATTGATGCCGCTATTCCTGACGGCAAAAAAGACAAGGACAAAGAAAAAGAAAAGAGCAAAGAAAAGCCAAAATCGGAAGAAATCATCCACAAAGAAGAATCATCCGATGAAGTAACGCAATAATCCTTCAAGACGGCCTAGGAATCCTACTGAGGCCGTCTGAACATTCATCCTTACATATAGCCCTGTTCGCGCAAAGAGCAGATTTCTTTTGCCGTCACGATAAAATGGTCTAAGAGCGTAATATCGACCAAACTTAAAGCCTGTTTCAAACGCTCTGTAAACTGCACATCAGATTCAGACGGCCTTGCCGAACCGCCCGGATGATTGTGTGCCAAAATCAAACTGTCGGCATATTCATCCAATGCCAATTTGACGATTTCACGGATATAAACCGTGTTTTCCGCCACTGTACCGCGCGATAATTCCCGTACCGCAATCAATTGATTTTGACGGTTGAGCAGCAACGCAACGCTGATCTCGATTTTTTCATGCCCAAGATGCAGGCGCAGATAATCCGCAACCGATTGCGGGTTTGACAGAACAATCTGCTCCTGCAAATCTTCACCCAAAATCCGCCGCCCGATTTCTTTGACCACTGCAAATTGAGTATAGCTCGCCAAGCCCATGCCCTTATAAGCAGCGAGTGTTTTGGCATCCGCACTCATCAGCTTCCCCAAGCTGCCAAACTCACTCAACAAATAACGCGCTAAATCGACCGCGCTCATGCCGCGCGTTCCGACACGCAACAAAATCGCCAGCAACTCTGCATCACTCAATGCCTCCGCGCCACGCTCCAACAGCTTCTCACGCGGTCGCTCCCCTTCGGGCCATTCTTTGATACTCATATTTTCCCTTTTATTCATATAGCGGATTTAGTTTCAATTCTGAGCAAAACCGCCTCACCCGATATAAAACGTAATCCATTATGATTTTAGCAAATAAATGCAATTTGCGTATTTTATTCTATTTTGAATAATTATTTAAGACAAATGAATAACAATTAAGCCACTTTGTGCAGAAAAACAACGTTACCCATTTTCGCTATCCTGTTCCCCTGCCTGCCTTTCCTTTCCTATTTGTTTCAAATCAGCCGATACAAGCAATTTCATATTGCCCCTATGAGGCTTAGGCTAATATAATATCGAGTTTGCCGAGAGCAAAAGCTTAGGCTTAAACTGCTTTCTATCCACGCTGCCCGTGCGCTTTACAAGAGTTTCAGACGGCCTCCGTCCGACTCCCGCCAGCAATCAAACAGCTTTTTATCACCCATTCGAAAATCCGTTTTGCCGGTACTCGTCTTTCTTTTTGGAGTATTGCCATTATGACCGCAACCACTGCGTCTTCAGCCAAACCTTATCTGCAAATCCAAGGCTTGGTGAAAAAGTTTGGTGACAATTACGCTGTCGATAACATCGACTTGGACATTTACCAACATGAAATCTTTGCCCTTTTGGGCAGCTCAGGCAGTGGCAAATCCACGCTGCTGCGCATGTTGGCAGGCATGGAAAGCCCCAATCAGGGCAAAATCATTCTCGACGGCCAAGACATTACCAAGCTTGCCCCGTATGAGCGCCCAATCAACATGATGTTCCAAAGCTATGCCCTGTTCCCGCACATGAGCGTTGAGCAAAACATCGCTTTCGGTCTGAAACAAGACAAAATGCCTAAAGGCGAAATCGACGCCCGCGTCGAAGAAATGTTGCGCCTGGTGCAAATGACCAAATACGCCAAACGCAAGCCGCACCAACTTTCCGGCGGCCAACAACAACGTATCGCTTTGGCACGCAGCCTGGCGAAACGTCCTAAAATCCTGCTGCTTGACGAACCTTTGGGCGCACTCGATAAAAAACTGCGCCAACAAACCCAACTGGAATTGGTCAACACGCTGGAACAAGTCGGCGTAACCTGCATCATGGTTACCCACGACCAAGAAGAAGCGATGACGATGGCTACCCGTATCGCCATTATGTCCGACGGCCAACTGCGCCAAGTCGGTACGCCTAGCGACGTGTACGATTACCCTAACAGTCGCTTTACCGCTGAATTTATCGGCGAAACCAATATTTTTGACGGCGTCGTTATTGACGACCGCGCCGATTTCTCTATCGTCAAATGTGACGGCTTGGAAAACCACGTCCGCATCGACCACGGTCTGGGCGTTCCGAACGAGCATGAAATCTGGATCAGCATCCGCCCTGAAGACATTGATTTGCATAAAGAAAAACCGGAACACTTGGGCGCGCACAACTGGGCTCAAGGCACAGTTAAAGAAATTGCCTACCTGGGCAGCTTTGCGATTTACCACATCAAACTCGCCAACGGCCGTGTCGTTAAGAGCCAAGTTCCCGCACCTTATTGGTATGTGCGCAACATTACTCCGCCGACTTGGGACGAGACTGTCTATATCAGCTGGCCTGAAAACCAACCTACGCCTCTGTACAGTTAATTTGAGGGAAATGCAATGGACCTTAAAAAACTGAAAAAGAAACTGTTTCGCCGTCCTGGACAGCGTGCAGTGATTGCCGTGCCGTATATCTGGCTCTTGGTGCTGTTTCTGATTCCGTTCGCCATCGTATTGAAAATCAGCTTTGCCGAACAAGAAATCGCCATTCCGCCATTTACGCCGTTGACGACGATTGATGAAGACTTAGGCCGTCTGAACATTGCCATCAGCTATCAGAACTACGCCGACATCTTCCAAAACTTTTGGAATACGCTCAATCCGTTTGGCGACAGTGAAAACAGCAATATCTATTTGATGACCTACTGGTCTTCGATTAAGACCGCGCTGACGACGACCATCATCTGCCTGTTGATTGGTTATCCGACCGCTTATGCCATTTCACGCGCCAATCCGGCTGCGCGCAACGGCCTGCTGTTGGCAATCATGCTACCTTTCTGGACCTCTTTCCTGTTGCGTGTTTACGCATGGATGGGCTTATTGGGTCACAACGGCATCATCAATAATTTCTTAATCAAATATGGAATCATCAGCGAGCCTTTAGACCTGTTCTACAATGCTTTCTCGCTGAATTTGGTGATGGTTTACGCCTATCTGCCGTTTATGATTTTGCCGCTGTACACACAGTTGGTAAAACTGGACAACCGTCTGCTCGAAGCCGCTTCCGACTTGGGCGCAAGTCCGATCAAATCGTTCTTTACCATTACCCTGCCTTTATCCAAAACAGGCATCATCGCAGGCTCTATGCTGGTCTTCGTGCCGGCCGTCGGTGAATTTGTGATTCCTGAATTGGTGGGCGGTTCTGAAAACCTGATGATCGGTAAGGTATTGTGGCAGGCATTCTTCGACCAAAACAACTGGCCGCTGGCTTCTGCCGTCGCCGTCGTTATGGTTGCCCTGCTGGTTGTACCGATTGCCCTGTTCCAGCACTATGAAAACCGTGAATTGGAAGAAGGAGGCAAATAATGCAGAAAACCAAATTATCCTGGTTCTTGAAACTGATGCTCCTGCTCTCGCTGGCATTCCTCTATATTCCGCTGGTGGTTTTAGTCATCTATTCTTTCAATGAATCCAAACTGGTTACCGTTTGGGGCGGTTTCTCAACCAAATGGTACGGCGCATTGATGGAAAACGACACCATCTTGGAAGCGGCCTGGCTGTCATTGCGTATCGCCATCGTTTCCTCGCTTGCCGCCGTAGCACTCGGCACATTGGCTGGTTACGCCATGGCGCGTATCAAGCGCTTCCGCGGCAGCACCCTGTTTGCCGGTATGATTTCCGCGCCTATGGTGATGCCTGACGTGATTACCGGTTTGTCCATGCTGCTATTGATTATTCAGGTGCAAATGTTCCTGCAAGGCAGTGAATTGCTGCAATCGCTCTACTTCGATCGCGGCTTCTTTACTATCTTCCTCGGCCACACCACGCTTTGTATGGCGTACATTACCGTCGTTATCCGCTCGCGCTTGGTGGAATTGGATCAATCCTTGGAAGAGGCTGCTATGGACTTGGGTGCCCGTCCACTGAAGATTTTCTTCGTGATTACCCTGCCGCTGATTGCCCCTGCGATTGCTTCCGGCTTCCTCTTGGGCATTACCCTGTCTTTGGACGACTTGGTGATTACCTCCTTCCTGTCAGGCCCGGGTTCATCGACATTGCCGCAAGTGATTTTCTCCAAAATCAAACTCGGCCTTGACCCTCAGATGAACGTTTTGGCAACCATCCTGATCGGTATCATCAGTACGCTGGTGATTGTCGTTAACTACTGGATGATGCGTCAGGCAACCAAACGGGAACGCGAGGCTGCCGAAGCCTACCGCCAAGAAAAATTGGCAGCCGAGAAAGCCGCCTAATATGCAGACAGGCTGTCCGATAAAGCATCGGAACAGCCTGTTTTATTAACTGCATCTTATCCTTTCAGACGGCCTGAATCTAAGCCCACATTTAAGGCCGTCTGAAAACCAATTTCAATGAAGTGAAAACCAACCTAAAGCTCAAATCATGATTAATCCCAGCTTCAAAGAATACCTTCCTTCCTACTATGTCAGCACGGCCAATCCCCATCCATCTTATCCGACGCTTGAAGGCCGTCTGAAAACTGAAACCTGCGTTATCGGCGGTGGCCTATCCGGCTTATGCACCGCTCTACCGCTTGCCGAAAACGGCCATGAAGTCATCGTACTTGAAGCCGCTCGTATCGGTTTCGGCGCATCAGGTCGCAGCGGCGGACAAGTCATCAGCGACTTTGCCTGCGGCATGGAAGAAATCGAAAAACAAGTCGGCTTGGAACAGGCACAATGGTTCTGGCAGCAATCCCTGCAAGCCGTTGAACTGGTTGACTCGCGCATTCAAAAACACAACATCCAATGCGATTGGCAACGCGGCTACGCTACCGTCGCCGTCCGTCCTCAGCATTGGGAAGAATTGCAGCAATGGCACGAACACGCTCAAAAACATTATGGTGCAAGCCATTACCAGCTTTGGGATAAAGCCACGCTGAAACAACAACTTGCCAGCGATATGTATCAAGGCGCGCAATTTGATCCTTTATCCGGCCACTTACACCCGCTCAATTACACCCTAGGCATTGCCAAAGCGGCAGCCGATGCAGGCGTACAACTTTTTGAGCAATCCCCGATGACGCGTATCGAGCCATGCGATAACGGCTGGCTGGTTCATACGCCCAATGGCAGCGTTGAGTGCAAAAACCTCGTTTATGCCGTCAATACTTATGCCGGTTTACACCCGAAATTCAAAGTATTGGAACAAAAAGCCATTGCAGTCAGCACCTTTATCATTGCCACCGAGCCTCTGGGCGAGCGTGCCAAAGACCTGATCCGCAACAATATGGCCATCTGCGACAACCGCCACGTCCTTGACTACTACCGCCTCAGCGCTGACAGCCGCCTGCTTTTTGGCGGCAAAGACAACGAGTTTATCGACGACCCTGACCGCATGACCGAACTCGTCCGCCAAGACATGCTGAAAGTTTTCCCGCAACTTGCCAACGTCAGAATCGAGCATTCTTGGGGCGGCGAATGCGACATTACGCGCAACCTCGCCCCACATTTCGGCCGCCTCGCCCCTACCGTTTTCTACGCCCAAGGCTATTCCGGACACGGCATGGCGATTACCGGCATTGCCGGCTTGGCGATTGCCGAAGCCATCATGGGTGATGACGGTCGTCTGAAACCTTTTGAACAACTGTGCCACAGCAACATCATTACCCAGCCTTTCCTACGCAAACTCGGCTCTTTCCTCGGTTCAAAATACTATCAATGGAAAGACAGCCACTAAACCCAAGCAACAAACATATTTCAGACGGCGGCAGATTCAAGTAAAATTCAGGCCGTCTGAAAGCTTAGATACGACAAAATTCAATCATTTATCAGCAAGGAAACCATCATGAGCAACCATCATAAACTCATCATCCTCGGCTCCGGCCCTGCCGGCTATACTGCCGCCGTCTATGCCGCCCGTGCCAACCTAAACCCTGTAATCATTACCGGCGTTGAGCAAGGTGGACAACTGATGACCACCACCGAAGTGGACAACTGGCCTGCCGATGCAGAAGGCGTACAAGGTCCGGAACTAATGGCCCGTTTCCAAGCTCATGCCGAACGCTTCGGCACTGAAATGATTTTCGACCAAATCCACACCGTTGATTTGCAAAACCGTCCGTTTACCCTCAAAGGCGATATGGGCGAATACACCTGCGATGCGCTCATCGTTGCCACCGGCGCATCCGCCAAATATTTAGGTTTGCCAAGCGAAGAAACCTTTGCCGGCAAAGGCGTTTCCGCCTGTGCAACTTGCGATGGTTTCTTCTACAAAAAACAAGATGTTGCCGTAGTCGGCGGTGGCAATACCGCTGTGGGAGAAGCACTCTACCTTGCCAATATCGCCAACACCGTTACCCTGATTCACCGCCGCAACAGCTTCCGCGCTGAAAAAATCATGGTGGACAAGCTGATGCAACGCGTCGAAGAAGGCAAAATCATCCTCAAGCTCAACAGCTCGGTTGATGAAATCTTGGGTGACGAAAGCGGCGTTACCGGTGCACGCCTGAAACACAATGACGGCAGCACTGAAGAAATCGCTGTAAAAGGTGTTTTCATCGCTATCGGCCACAAACCCAACACCGATATTTTCAAAGGTCAACTCGATATGGATGAAACCGGCTATCTGAAAACCAAAGGCGGCACCGGTGACAATGTCGGCGCAACCAATATCGAAGGCGTATGGGCGGCAGGCGACGTCAAAGACCATACCTACCGTCAAGCCATCACCAGCGCCGCTTCCGGCTGCCAAGCCGCGCTTGATGCCGAACGTTGGCTCGACCGCCACGGCGTATGAGCCTCTAAGCTACGCCCTATTCTTTAAAACATAATCAAAAGGCCGTCTGAAATTTCAGACGGCCTGAGACCTTTGCAAAATTCCTTTTCCTCCGACAGCCGAAATCCAAACACAGGTTTTCGTCTATTTCTGCTCCTAATTACTCCTGATTTTACCCAAATATCCCCTTAATCCTCCCCGGATACCCGATAATCAGGCATCCGGGCCG
>NZ_JBQCVS010000011.1:0-6252 GCF_051958155.1 Neisseria sp. P0014.S009
GTGAGTGCGCAAAGCCATCTGAAGGCGATGTGTTTGAACCTTTTGAAAGCCGCCAACAGACTAAGTGCGCCTGTTGCCGCCTAAAAGGCGGCCCGGATGCCTGATTATCGGGTATCCGGGGAGGATTAGGGGGTATTTGGGTAGAGTTAGGGAGTGATTTGGGGCGAAAACAGCCGAAAACCTGTTTTGGGCTTCGGCTGTTGAGGAAAGGGCTATTTTGCAAAGGTCTCAATAAGGGATTTGCTGAGAAAAGACTGGGAAATATAAATAAAAAAAGGCCGTCTGAAACATTTCGGATGGCCTTTTGTGTAAGTAATTGTACAACTAGGAGAAACAGGGATTAATAGATTAAAATACTAGCATTATAAATTTAACATAATATAAATTATGCGAACTAATAGACAGCAAAAAAGCTGAAATGCTGCCTTGTGTTCAAAAACAATCAATATATACGGTATAGGCCTATTTTTAACACATTTTTACAAAGGTCATCCTATGCCTATTACAACTCTTGGAATCGTGGGAACCAAAGGTGGAACAGGAAAAACAACTGTTACTGCAAATATCGGCGGTATGCTTGCCGATATGGGGTTTCGTGTATTAATGATTGATGCCGACCCTCAGGCTTCCTTAAGCAAATATTATCCACTTCATTACACCGCACCAAACGGTATCGTCGAGCTTTTGTTAGGTGAAAACTCTGAAGATATCATTACATCGACTATCTCAAATACGGTTTATCCGAACCTTGACATCGTCTTATCCAATAATTTGTCGGATGATGTACGCATCAATGTCCAAGGCCGTATCGACCGTGCCGTTTTGCTGCGTTCAAAACTGGTACATCCCTATATTCAATCCAACTACGACATCGTTATTATCGATACCCAAGGTGCCGTCGGTCCGGTACAGGATGCGGTCGTCTATGCTTCGACCATGCTGATCAGCCCGATTAACCCAAGTGCACTGAGCACGCGGGAATTCTTAAAAGGAACATTGGGTTTGCTGGATCGATTAAGTCTCGGCTCTGCGATTAATTTGGATGTTCCGCCGCTGCGTGCTTTGATTTATGCGCAAGACCGGTCACGCAATGCCCGACTGATTGCAGATGAAATCAAAGACGAATTCAATACTTCCATTGACGGTAAAAACCAGCTGTTGAATACCGTTATTCCTTATGCAAAAGCATATTTGGAGGCTTCTACTTTCCGGATTCCGGTACATGTCCACGAACGCGAACATGCCGGTAAATCCGAGTCCGCCCTGTCAGTTATGACTTCTCTTGTCTATGAGCTGTTTCCGCCAATCCGCGACAAACAGCTGAAAGGTACTTTCTTCAATAATATGGCTGATTTGTATCCTGAACAGCCTGTTGAAGCTGATACTGAAAACAAAGGGGAATGATGATGACTGCCAATCAAAACCAACCTGTGAAACCGGTCAAAAGACTGACTGAAGGGCTGGTTAGTTCCAGCCTGCTCGTCTCCAATCCATCGCAAACCAGTATGGATTTGGCTAAAACACCGTCTAACAATATTCCCGGCATGTTTTTAAATATTGCCGTCGGCGATATCGATTTCTTCGATAAAAATCCGCGCCGCCAACATGATGAGGAATTGTATGCCCAGATTAAGGCATCTATCCGCGCATCCGGTGTCCAGCATCCTGTCCATATTACGCGCAGACCTAATGAAAGCCGTTATATTTTGGCTCAGGGCGGTAATACGCGCCTTAAAATCGTCAAAGAACTCTATGCGGAAACCGGAGATTCGCGCTTTGCGAGCATTCCTTGCATCTATATCGAATACACCAATGATGAAGACATCCAGATTGCCCATCTGATTGAGAACGAACAGCGCGCCGACATGGTGTTCTGGGATAAGGCCTGCGCTTATGCGGACATCCGCGATATGCTGCAGGCCAAATCGGCGGATAAACTGGGATTGCGTAAATTGATTGAGGGGTTCGATTCAAAAGGTTTGGCCGTCTCATTAAGGCCATTATCGCTGTATTTCTTCGCTGCAGACAATTTGTGCGTCCTCGGCAAATTCTGCAATGCTCTCTCTTTGTCAAAAACCGAAGTATTACGCAAACAATACAATGACTTGCTGGAGCAGCTGCCTGACGTTTCAGAACCTGAACCGACGTTTGCCCTCTTCTGGGAAAATACTCTGGAGACATGGTGCGCCGAGCATACTGAAGAGGCGGAACTTGATGTTCCGGCTCTTCAGGAATACCTGCAACAGCAGTTTGAAACTGCATACGACATCGAATCTGGAGCAGAAAAAAATAGTGCGCCAGCACGGCCGACCGAGCGGGCGGCATTACATAATGATGATACTGGTTCAGCATCTGCAGTCAAACAGCAGTCAACCGGTGAGCATCCTACCGACGATGAGATTCAGAGCGACAGCGTGACTCGGGCTGCGGTCAATCCGCAGTCCGGGGCAATTACCCCAGAGTCCGAGGAAAACGAATTTACGAATACGTCCCCTGCTCTTCAGCAAGCCGTATTCCCTTCTTTAACTGTTGAGACTCAAGACGGCCGTCAGGCATTACAGAAATTGCATGAAACCGTAATTAAGCTGGCAAATGCAGCGAATATCCGTGATTTTCTGGTATTTGACGACAAAATGCCCTATGGCTACATGATGGATCTGCCTGATTTCTCAAAGCCGGAATGGATCGGATTGCAGCTGATAGACGGCAGTTTGAATGCACGTCACCCAAGTGCCGCAGTTATCTTCGGATATTTGTGGCAAACAAGTGGCCAAGAGGAACTGTTCCAGTCTCCTCATATGCTGCAGAAATACAATCCATTCCTGTCCAACGAGCGCAAATACCCTGTTTTGGCCGAAGCATACCGTAATCCTGAACTCTACAGCCAAATTACCGAACATGCTTTGGGTGGGGATAAATACTTTCAGAACCTCAATCTGAATGTCTACTACCTGATGACCATGGATGAGGAACTTGGTCCGTTGTTGTTTGATTATCTGCAAGCAGTGATTTACGTCAACCATTCAGATGCGCTTCAGTGGCCGCTGTTTAGAGTGATGTAAGGGAGGTAGCGATGTTTGCCGAAAAAAGAGGTACTAAAAGCCATGGCCGGTTCCGCCCTCACACTCCGGTTGCTGATACTTACCGGCTCCATTTGAACGGAAAGAATCCCCTGCTGTACAGCCAAATTATCAATATCCTGGCATCCGGCCTGCCTGATAAACAGGAGCGAATCAAAAACTCGGTCATGTTGTGCAAATATGCGGAAGTTTTTGAATATCTGCGCAAGCTGACACCCGAGCAGGTTGGAACGATTGCGGAAAGGCTGGGCGGCGTACTGGAGGTTCGAGTTGATTTAAATACCCTGCAGGAAATCATGTGGATCGAACGTGAACAGAATGCGAAGCGGAACAATCAATTGGAACAATGCGAGTGGATGATTGCCCATGGGGCGAGCAATATCATGATTCTGAATATGTGCGCCATGCTGACTTCGGCCGACATCAAAAAAATGCGGCTGGAAATGGAGCAGCCGGTTGTGTGCGGCCGCCGTAAAACATTGGAATTAGAAGAGCAGCTGACGGTAGCGGCCTATTGGTCGGATTTATGCCGCCAGGAAAAAGATACTTTTGTGCGCTATCAGAAATTATGCCGGGAATTTCCCGACTACGCGCTGTCACAAATGAATACCGCTATTTCGGAGTATGCAAAATGAGCAAAACTCTCAGCCTTTTCGAATATCCGGAACTGGCGGCTGTCGGCCAAATCGAAACAGCCAATTCGGTTTTAGGTTCACTTATGGAAGAGCCTATCCTGTATGTACCCGCTTACAGTAAATTGGCGGGAGATACCTATGCCGGTTATTTCCTGTCTTGGTTTTTGCGGAATTGTCCTTACGGCCAGTCGATCAAAATAAGAGATGAGGACATGCTGGAAGCTTTGGGGCTGACTGTTTCCCGATGGCATTCGGTACGCCGTCTGCTGAAACAGCTTAAATTCCTGAATTTGGCACGTTCAGACGGCCATACGGTATACAGCCTGAACGAATCAGACTTCTCTGAAGCATTGCGCGAACAGGATAACCGGCACCAAGGAGACCGTGCTTATGGCGAAATGCCGTCGGTACCGCTAGACCGTTTGTGTACGGCAGCAATGCTGCGTTCAGGTCTTAAAATTAACGATGTACTGTTTTATTTTGCAGTACAGGCACAACAACGGTATCTGACACCGGACAAACGCGGTGAATACAGCGAGTGGATCCCCTATAACGAAGAACAGGCTAACGCACTGGCTATGCTGTCTCATGAGGATCAGCAACGATCGATGAAGGCCTTAGACAAAGCCGGTCTGATAGAAAGCGGTCGGCATCCTTTATTCAATATCACTGTATTCCGCCTGAATTATCAGGCCATGGCCAATCTGTCATGGCAGTATCTACATGGTGCGGGAAATGGAGGGATATGATGAACGATATGCTTCCTCCCAAAGAGTTCAACCAAGCGTTATCCACTTGTTGGCGGCGTTTGCAATCAGGCCGCCGAATTGTGGTTCACCGCAGCCTGATTGAGATTACCGGCAACCTCAAAACCGCTACCTACCTGTCACAGCTGCTGTATTGGCTGCGTGTCGGCATTAATGTCGAGATTCGTAACGGCTGGATTTTTAAATCCATTGCCGAAACAGAAGAAGAAACCGGTTTGACCAAACGCGAACAGGGATTGTGCAAAGACAAGCTGGCCGAACTGAACCTGATAGAAACTGCCCGGATCGGCCAAGGCGCAAGATTGGCTGTGCGCGTTAATATGGATGCACTGTCCAACGCCATTTGCGACCATTTCGGATTAGACAGCATTACCCAATTGACCATCGAAGAATGGCGCAAACAGGAGTTGGGTTTTATCCGAGACTATTTCAGTGATTCGATTGTATATCACTTGGACTTGGTATGGCTGACAGGCGATATCCACGCCGCCGTGATTCTTTCGAACGCCCTTCATCAGAGTGCACGAAGAGCCACGCTGCACAATCCCTTCGTGCAACAGCGGCTGTATTATTCCGCAACCATTAAAGAATGGGAAGACGCCACCATGCTCGGATATAAACCGCAGCAGAGAACGCGGATTATGCTGAAAAATGCGGGATTGCTGATCGAAAAGCACTATGAGCAAAGTGCGCGTATCTTCAGCCATATCGACGGCGTTAAGCTGATGGCCATGCTGGATAAAAAAATCAGTCTTGCCCAAAAGCCCGAAATGCGGCTTTTCGTATTGAAGAAGCAGTCTCAGATATCCGGAAGTGACATTTTGGAAAACTCTGAAGATACCGAATACGTACAAGCTGGAAGCGGCCAAGATTTGAGAAGTAACAAATTGGCAAACTCAGAAGTCACAAAAGGAGAAAGTCAGAAGTTTAGAAGTTACAAAAGGAGAAAGTCAGAAGTAACAAATTGGCGAAATATATATAGAGATAATTACAAACATCATCCTTTGGATGATATTACAACTACAACACCAACGGATACGGCAAATTCGGCAGATTCAGATGTGGTGGTTGTGAATGATTCTGTTATCTCCAGTACGAAGGACGACAGCAGGCGTTTTGACGGATTGGTTTACCCAAGCCTGCTGTCAAAAATGACTGAAAACTGCCGGAAAGTATTCACACGGTACTATCCCGACGGCGGTCAGGAACAGTACCAGGAGATTCTGGATGAAATTGCAGGACAGACCAAACCTGTCAGCAGCCCTTTGGGATTGTTGACTCATCTGTGTAAACAAGCTGCAGCTACAGATGGGCTGATTTGCAATTTTGCTCCGATAGTTAAGAAACAACGCGAAGAAAGCCTGAAACTTAGAGCTGCTATGGCTGTTCAAAACGAAAAAACAGAGGGAGTACCTAGCCAAAATTCAAAGGAGGCAATCAAAAACGGCCTGAATAAATTGCTTAAACAGATCTGCAAAAAGAATCCTACACGGTAATTTCCGGTGTAAACGGTGGTTCTATGCCATCGTTTACGGGGGGAACAGATTGTGTAATTAGATTCAATACCCTAAAAGGCTTTTAAGGGTAAGGGGGGAATAACTGTATCCCCCGGATACACCCTGAAAACACAATGGGGACTGTATCCCCCGGATACACCCGAAAACACAATGGGGACTGTATCCCCCGGATACACCCGAAAACACAATGGGGACTGTATCCCCCGGATACACCCTGAAAACACAATGGGGACTGTATCCCCCGGATACACCC
>NZ_JBQCVS010000011.1:6352-65110 GCF_051958155.1 Neisseria sp. P0014.S009
GAAAACACAATGGGGACTGTATCCCCCGGATACACCCTGAAAACACAATGGGGACTGTATCCCCCGGATACACCCGAAAACATACTGACAAACTAACCCGAGGAGCTTTTCGAATGGCCGCAAAACACCGTATTGTTATTCCACCTTTCTCTATTCAGACTCCGCCGGAATGGTCTCAAAAAATACCGACTGCCAAACAGTCCTATTTTTCCAACGGCTATGATTATGATGGAGAAGAGCAACGTTTAGGTGCAATTCTTGGTGGGTCGCACATGATTAATATCTTCAACCTCCCAAAAGAAAACCCTGAATATGAGGCAGTTTTCAATTTTGCCAACCACAGAATTCTGCTGCAAAATTACATTCATCGAAAACGGCTTTATCGTGCGCCGAGTGTGATGTCGTCCGGCAGACCGGTACGTACTCAGACTGTCCCATTGGATGAGATTGATATCTTCTTAAGTGCCGATGCCAAATTTGACAGTATCGGTAAATTACGCGATACCGAGCAGGATTATGTTTTGCTTCATACGAAACAGGCTGTACGGGCTTGGGAGGGTAAAAACGATAAACAGCAACCGCATACCCGTTGGCCGGGGATTCGTTATGTTATGGCATTGACTGCCGAGTTGGCTCGACTGACTCAAAACGGCAACCCTTTTGCCCATGCTGCACTGCTTGATTTTGAAAAAGAACTGATGGAAACATCGTCTTTCCTAAAGCAGGAAACCGATAAGATGCAGTTGTTGATTGATCGTATCAATTCTTCGGGAATACATATCGGGGTGGTAGAAAATGAGAAGCCGGTCAGTGTGCCGATTGGGCATATCCGTGGTTACGGTTTCAATCTAATTCAGCTTCTGACGGCCTATGATCTGTATATCCGTATGGCTAAAACGCTTATGCTTAAAGGACTGCTGAAAAATTCGATGTGTAACGAAATCATCCGTGACGGCGGAACCAGAATACGGCGTCTCAATCAAAACCTGTATTTGGTTACTATGCGGATGCGTAAAATCAAAAATATTTCCAGAAAAGACTTTTTGCTGGATGAAAACGGTAGCCTGGGAAAACGGTTACAGATGGCAGTCCATGAAAACGCCCTTGCCCCAATTCCGCTTGAAGTGTTGAACTATCAGGTTATGCCGGAATTTGTTTTCATGAGGCCATCGTTTAGTCGGGAAGAAATGGATAAAATAACCGTGTATACACAGCAATATGGGTTATTGGTAAAAGAAGAATCCGAGTAATTGGACTTAATATACTAAAAGGCTTTTAAGGGTAAGGGGGTAACTGTATGCCCCCATACACCTGAAAACAAAACAGGACTGTATCCCCCGGATACACCTTGCAAACACAGTGGGGACTGTGCCCAGTGGACACACCCGGAACCGAACTAAAAATTGTATACCCCGTATACACCATGGAAACGAACAAATGACTGTATGCACTGCATACACCTTTTTGCAGGCAGATTTTGAGTAAGTGGATATTATGCAGAAACAGCAACCAAACTCTATTGAAGCAGTATACGACCTTTATCCGAGCTTACAGCGTCTCAAGGGTATTGAAGCCATTGACGGACAAATCAAACGTTTTGAAGAAGAATGGCGTATGCTGGTAGAGGACATGACGCTTTTTTTGGAAGATATCAGGGAAATGAAGCAGAAGAAGATTCTGCTTTTGGGAACCCGGGCCCATAAAAATTACGGTATCGGTAAAAACCTTCCTGATTATCCGAAAGATCAATACTACATCCCATCGTTCTGCTTTACCTACCGGAAAAAAAATCTGTATGATTGGGATAAGATTTATGCACTACTGCAACAGATGAATGCCTCGGCCGATGAAATCATGATTCATCTGCAGATATTTTTGGGGATGCGTGACTTTTTCCATCGTGCAGGCTTATTGGTCTTCAGACTGAGGCAATTGTACGATCTCAAGGTTGAGGCAGGGAATGCACTTTCTGTATCAGGGTTGGATACAAAAATGCTGCCGGATCGAATGAAATATAATCTCGACGAAGAGGATTTTCCGGGTTATTGATTGGGTAAACTGTAAGGCTGTCTGATTTCAGACGGCCTTGTTTTTATATGGTATTTTTTTGAAGTTTTTATTCGAAAAGTGTTGACAGCAGAAATTTCATAAGGTAAATTAACCCTACCCCCATCTTTATTAAGGGCATTTTAAATGCCCTATCCAAAATACAGGCAATCCTTATGAGAGGAATGCCTGCTATGTCTATTGATTTAACTATCCGTGGTAATCTCGGTCAAAACATTACCCTCAAAAAAATCAAACGTCCAAACGGCGAAGATGCCACCGTTCTGAATTTCTCTATTGCTTCTACCGAATACCGCCAAGATAATTCTTCCGGCGAACGTCGTTATGTTGCCGGTGCAACCGAATGGGTCGAATGCGAATACTGGGATCGTAAAGCAGAGCATTTGGCCAACCTGCTTGTCAAAGGTATGCCGGTCACCCTGACCGGTCGCGAAAGCATCGGTTCTTATGAAAAAGAAGGTGTGCTGCAGCGTACGCGTAAAATCCGTGTCGACAATGTTTACCTCAATTTGGACTCATCTCGTATCGAGTCCGTCTCATTACGCCCTCCGCGTACCAATGAAAATAATGCTTCTGAAACTGATGAAGACTCTCCGTTCTAATCATGTGCCATGACCGGGCGGCTGTAGCCGCCCCTGTATATTTCTTTTGGGGTAATTATGTCTAAACCCGATATTTTCGAAATCAACCGTAACCGCGATCAGGGTATTCGATACATCAGCCTGGTCGCCGGTGACGATCAGGACGGGATTTTCTATTACGAAAAAGAAAATGCCATTGCTGTCATGGCATTGTTCGAGCCTGCTCCGGGCTGGAATGAGGCCATGGGTAATGCTGTTGAAGAGTTGATGGAAGCCGGTTATCCGGCGGGAACCCTGATGTCGTTCTTCCAGTTTGGGATACCCGATATCGGTGAGACGATCCGTCACTATAAAGTCGGCCGTATCGGTACGGTCGGTGATGAATCGGTTACTTTAGCCAAATTGGCCGTCGAAAACCGTGCCGATTATCTGGAAACCGGTACCAAACGTCGTCTCCTTCGTTCCAGTACGGCAAAAATCCTTCATCCGCTTTGTGTATGGACGCTCAAAATCCCCGTCAAAACCAAAAAACCGCTGGACGGTTCCGAAGAAGATCACCGCAAGTTTCTCAAAGAATGCGAGGAATTTAAAAGACTGTACGGGCATTGTCTGACACAGCTTAAAACGGCGGGATTCAACCTTTCGGTTGCCGGCCGCAGTCAGGCCATGGCGGTATTGCGCCGTATTTTCGATATGGACGGCAAATGGGATGACAGTATCGATGAAGAATTGCCGCTCAATATGCAGCTGTTCCCGCCCGGAAGTACGGTCGACTGGAATGTGTTCCGCAACGGAATGTTGATGTTTAAGGGTTTCTCCCATGAGGGAAAAAATCAAAATGTCGGTATTCTGACCGTGGACCGTTATCCAAATGAAGAGAACCGCTGGCATATGTCGCGGATGATTGACCTTCTCGGACATCCGGGCGGCAGCGGCCCACAGCCGGGTATGCCCTATATCCTGCAAACCAGCATTCATTTCCCTAATCAGGATAAAAAAAGAACCAAAGCCGGTGCGGATCAGGTTGCAACCGAACGTGCCGCCCAAGTTCCGGGTGCATTGAAGTTTTCTCCGCGTCTGCGCCGCCGTCTGGCAGGTTTCCGCATGATACAGGAAGAGCTGACAAAAGGCGGTCAGCTTGTCGAAGCATGTACCACTTTTTCTTTATTCAACCATTCGCGGCGCGAATTACGCGAAGGACTGGCCAGAATGGCCTCTTATTTCCGCAGCAATGGATTCGTGATGCGGCAGGAGCGGCTGTTGCCTGCGGTCAGCTTTTTCAATTCACTGCCGATGAATGCTTCGCCCGAAAGTATTAAACGGACATTCCGCTTTAAAACCATGCCCACACGGCTGGCGGCACACCTGATTCCGGTTATGGACGAATGGAGCGGATTCGGGAGCCGCAACCTGTTTACCACCCGGCGCGGCAAACCTTTCCGGTTCGGTATATTCGAATCATCCAACTCCAATTATAACGGCTTGGTACTGGGGCAGCCCGGACAGGGTAAATCGGTACTGTCACAGCGAATGATCCAAGACGAGCTGTCTTTGGGTACCAAAGTCTGGACCATAGACCGGGGTATGAGTTATGTCGCTGCTGCACAGACGGCGGGTGCACAGATTATCGACTTTCATCCGGATGCCGACCTGTGCCTGAATCCGTTTACCAAAATCAGCGACATCGAACGTGAGATGGAAATCCTGTTGCCTATATTCGGCAAGATGGCCAAACCGACTGCCGGCTTGGATGACTTGGAGAATGCCCTGATACAGGAAGCCATTCAGTCGGTCTTTACTGCTAAAGCCAATGATGCGGAAATTACCGATGTCATCCAGTATCTGCAGGCTCAGAGCGGCCATATGAGCGGCAAACAGTACGAGCTGGCGATGCTGCTGATGCCGTTCGGTTCGACCGGCAGCATGGGGCGTTGGTTTCGCGGCCGCAACAATCTGCGCACCGAGGCGGATTGGACGGTATTGGAGATGTCGGGATTGGCCACCAACCGTCACCTGCATGATGTTGTGTTGATGATGACGGCCACAACCATCAGTCAGGAAATGTTCATGGTGCATGACGGCCGCAAACGTCTGCTGTGGTTGGAAGAATGCGGTGATTTGCTGAAAGATGCACCGTTTTCCCAATGGGTCGGTCAGTTATGCTCGAAAGTGCGTAAGGAAGACGGTGGCGTATGGGCGGTCGCACAGACCTTCAACCAATTGTTTGCCACCAAATTCGGTGCAGACATTATGGGGTCGACTTATTCGAAAATGATGTTCCGCCAAACCGGCGATACGCTGGAACAGGCAAAACGCGAGGGATGGTTCAATCCCTCCCCCTACATTGAATCCCTGTTGCACAAGATCCAAACCGTTAAAGGCGAATATGGCGAATTTGTTCTGGTTTCCGGAGACCATACTGCCGGTATCGTCCGTTTGATTGAAACCCCGTTCAACCGGGTTCTGTTCAGCACCGAGGGCGAGTTCTTTACCCAAATCAAAAACCGTATCCGTGCCGGAGAAAAAGTGGAAGACTTGGTTCGACAGGAAGCATGGAACCGCTATGGCGACGGCACGGTTGACTGACAACAGGAGGAAGCAAAATGAGCAATGAAAAACAACCGCAAACAACAGAAAACAAACAGCCGGCAGCCGATAACGGCTCCGGCATCCTGCTGGCATTGGGTTTGGCTGCCGGAGCAGTAATGCTGTCCGGATACAATTTTTACCAGTCGTCCCTCGGCCATGCAGCCAAACCTGCTGCCGGCTTCTATGTTGTGGACAGCGACCGTCTGGCGGCATCGTATCTGACACAGGCAATGAGTCAGACGCAAAACCAGGATCCGGATGCAGTTCGACAAATGCTGGAACAGAATCTCGCCCGCGTACAGTCGAAACTCAATCAGATGTCCGACGAGGGCATGATCATTATTCAGCGCTCCGCCGTGGTGACCTACCCTAAAGGAACCGACATTACCGAGCGTGTGGCACAGGAATTGGGTATTACTCTGGTACCTGCCGGACAAGCGCAGGCTTCAACGGTTGTTCCCCCTGCAACATTGCCTCATGACGGCAGTCCGGTATCGGTCGGCGGCGGCGCGGAGCTCGATTGATGAAGCTGTTTGGGCGGGATATACGCAAACAGGACTGGCTTCGCGCTTCTCTGGCTGTTCCCTTGGTTTTGGCAGCCAAATTGGGGGCGGGATATTTTGCGGAACGCTATGCCTTGATGCTGGAATCGACCGTTTCCGGCTGTCTGCCCTGGTCGGTTTATTTTTGGAACAAACAGGAACAGATCGGTACGCTCAAACGCTACGATTTGGTGCTGTTTCCGGCTAAAAAAATGATGCCCGTCCTCGCGGACGGAGCACCGGTCGGCAAACTGGTAGCGGGGTTGCCGGGTGATCAGATTACCGTTAAAAACGGCAGGCTCTACATTAATGGCCGATTTTTAGGTGATGTGTCCTATGTCGCCCGGAAATGGCACAAACCGATGGACAGCTGGGACACTTCTTACCGTTTGGGTAAAGACGAGATTTTTGTATATGGAACCGAAAAACACTCTTACGACTCGCGTTATTGGGGGCCGTATTCTATCGGCAGCGTGGTTGGCCGTATGCATGTACTGTTCTAACGCTTATGCTGATGATGCGGCATTTTTGCGTAATCTGATTCAGCAGCAGAAGCAGAACAGTATCCGGTTTACTGCCGAGGCAGAAAAACTGACGGCCGGTACGCGCAAGATGGCTGCCGGTCAGAATCCGACCATGGAAGAGCTGCAAAACACCAAAACCGTGGTTTTTTTAAGCCGGGCTATGCCGGAACAGATTGTATTGGGTCTGCTCGAGCAGGGAGCCGGTCGGCAAGATGTTGTTTTTGCTTATCGCGGCTGGGGCAGCGGTTCGGTAGAAGAAATGTTCTCTTATACCGACAAACTTTATAAAAAACTGTCGCAGCGTGCACAAAAGAACCCCCCGAATATTATTGTGCAACCGGCGGCATTTGCCGAATACCGGATTGCCTATGTGCCTGCACTGGTGCATATGGATACCGATAAAAAATGGTATCTGGTACAGGGCGTTCAGAGTATCAATGCTTCGGTCAATGCGGTCAAAGCCCGCCGTTTCAACCAACGGCTGAGCCAGCAATGGCGTGTCAGCGAACCGGATCAGGCCGAGGTGATGCGCCGTCAGGCGGCAGGCCGCAATTTGAAGCAGGAAGCGGAGCAGGCGCGGCGTGAAGTGCAAACCGCCGTTGCAGGCCGTCTGAACCTACCCTACGCGAAAGCCCGCAGCGTGACCCGGCTGATCCCTTATCAGGCTGCTGCTGCCGACATCCTCGATCCCAAAACCGGAAAAGTGCTGTATCCGCGCGGAACACGATTTAATGTTTTGGCTTTGGACGATACCCGCAGTCGCGGTTTGGTGGTTATTGACGGCCGCAGTCGTTTTCAGACGGCCTTTGCACGGGCAATCAAAAAATACCATCCCGATCTGGTGGTGCTGTATACCCGTTTGGGCAATCTGGAACAGGCCGGTCTGAATGCCGCTCCGCTGGATGAAAGAATGCGCGGCCTGCTCAAGGTCAAAGCTGTTCCAACCTACTACCGGCAGAACGGCCGCCATTTCGATGTGGTGGAAGTCGCCAATCCGCAATAGGGACACTCCATGCTGAAAAAACTGTTTACTGCCCTGCTCCTGTCTGCTGCTGTCTCTGCAACGGCCAACACCTGTTCGAATGCCGGTCTCTCTACCGTGATGAATTTCTGCTTCGATTCGGCTTTTCCGCTGAGGATTATGGGCAATACCGTCATCTCCGGTAACGATGTACCGAATCCGTCGCACGCGACAGGACAAAGTATCTGCAAATGCGGTAAAGAACCGTATGTGCGTTACGGCTACACGCGGGGGATGTGGCTGCCGACGCGTATGGTGGAGGTTGTACGCAATCCAAGCTGTTCGCCGGTTTACGGCAATGCCGTCGGTCAGGCGTTGAAACAGGCATCGCGTATTGGCGGTTTGTTCGGCACAACGACTTCCGCCGGTGGCGGCAGCGTCGGCCACAGCAACTACGATACCGGCTTTTATCATTACCACAGTTGGGTTTTTCCGCTGTACAACATCTATGGCTGGACACCGCGCTGCTTCCATCGCGGTTCGTTTGAAAGTTCTGTGATACAGCCGACCTGGTCGAGTCGTGATCCGGTTTGGGGCAATCTGCTGTACCCGGAGTGGATGGTCATCGGTAATGTGGTCAACAACCCATTGTTCGACATGGCCGCACACACGGCTTCCTGCGTGGCCAATACCACCGGACTGGGAGCGGGATACGCCGATGATACCGCCTACTGGTTAGGCGGCTGCATGGGGAATACGATGCCTGCAACAGGATCGATGTCTGCAGAGCGAGGCAGTGTCACAGCAAGTTCCACCATATTGAACCGTTCGATTATGGTATCCAACCGTACCGGCGGATTTGCCTCGGTTTCGACTGTCGGCGACAACGCGCTATGTTCCCCGATTGCGGCGCCGTTTCCACGCAAATCCGAATTTAAAGCCACCATGATGTTTCCCTACAGCGAAGCCTCTACTGCTTCTTCTTCATCAACTTCGGATTTGGATTTGAAATCGGCCGTCCAACAGGGAGCCGGAGAGGTAGCAAGCTTTTTGGGTATAACCAGCCGTTGCGCCCACCGTCTCGGTGCCAGCAGCCTGCGTTGGGGTCTGAACCGCAGCGAACGCGCCACCCGCACCGAAGACGAAGATGCCGTCTACCTGCTGTGGCGCTGGGTAGACTGCTGTGAATTTGATTGAGGAACAAAGATGAAAACGATTCGAACCACACTATCCTGTCTGTTGCTGATCGCCCTGCCCACTGTGGCGCAAACCGGGCAGCCCAATGTAGAAAAACAGGTGTTCGGCAGCAGCCAGCGCAATATCGGCACTCCGGCAAAAAATACTGCAGCACCGGCGGCTGACAAAAAGGCAGGTAAAGCACCTTGGACCTATCAGCGCAAACTGAGCGAACGCGAGTCTGCCAAACAGATGTTCGACCGCTTTACCTATGGAGACAGCCTGTACTCCGTCAAGCTGCGTGATGCAGCCAACAGCGGCAACCGCTGGGCGGCGTTTTATTACGGCTATTTGGCGGAAACCGGCAAATTGTCCGGAGCCAAGGATTACGAGCTGGCACGGCGTTCATACCAAAAAGCCGTCAAAAATACCGACGGCAGTCTTACCGCCAACCATCTGGCCGCCTACAACATCGGTCTGATGTATTACTACGGCAAAGGTAGCTCCCAAAATCCTGCTGAAGCACTGAAGTGGTTTTTGATTGCCATACAGGCTTACCGTGAAAGCAAAGGAAACAATGCGGTATTTTGGCCTGCCGAATACCATGTCGGCAGGATTAAAGAGGCAGCCGCCAAAAACGTACCGGCTCAATTGGCCGAAGCGCGGTCGCATTACGGCAATGCGGCCAGAATGCGCGATCCGGATTCGCTTTACCGCTACGGCCTGCTGATTGCGCTGGAGAATCCTCCGGCAGCCCTATCCTACTACACTCGTGCGGCAGACCGCTGGCACAGTGGAGCCATGGTCGCATTGGCACGCTATTACGCCAAAGGTGACAGCCTGCATAAGGCCGACCGGAGCGAAAATGCCCGCTGGCTGCAGCTTGCGGCCGTTGCCGACAAACGTTATGCCCCGTATGCCAAACGTGCCCAGGCGGGCCTCAATGCCGACGAACAGAAACGTGTTCAGGCTTCGGCCTCCGCCTGGTTGAAACGCCGGGGAATCCGCCCTGCTTCTTTTGATTACGCTGCTGCCTTGCAGGATGATCCTGCAGCTATCCGTTAAGAGGACGAATGATGAAATACAGACATACTGTGCCGTATGCGGCCGTTCTGCTGATGGCGGCTGTAACCGGCAGTTTTTGGAGCCTGAATGCCATTGCCGACGATTCGGCATTTGGCAGTGCAACCGCCGATGGCTACTTCTGGTACAAGGATAAACCCAAGGTTAAGCCGAAACCGAAGCCCAAAGTCGAGGAAAAACCGAAATCTGAGGCAAAGCCCGAAGAAAAAAAAGCGGAGCCCAAGGAAGAAAAAAAGCAGGATTTCGGTTCGGCCGCATGGATACGCGAAAAACAGAAAGAACTGCTCGAGCTGGCCATTTCCAATCCGACCGAAGAAAACGTCCGTGCCTATCTGTACGTCAACCGGTTGATGCTGGACCGGGCTGACGAATTTGCCCGCATCAGCAAAAAAGTTACCGATGCAGACCCAATGTTGTCCGAATCGGTACGGGTACCGATTTCCGCCCTGGCGCGTCAACAGGCATTGTGGCAAATCGACCAAGCCAAGGAAGGCATCATCAAAGATCTCAGTAAAAAAGCGGGGATATGGATGTTTTTTGACAGCAGCTGCAGTTTCTGCCAAAGCCAGTTTCAAGTCACACAGATGCTGGCGGAAAAATACGGTATGCAGGTCCGCTACGTCAGTACGGACGGCGGGACGATTCCCGGGATGAAACCTTCCCAAATCCGTTATGACCGTGGGGCGCAGCGTGCCCGCAGCATAGGCATTCAGCTGACCCCGGCAACGGTGCTGGTGGCTCCGCCCGACCGCATGGCGGTCGTGGCGCATGGGGCGATGAGTATGAGCGATTTGGAACAGAAAATCGTGACGGCTGCCATCGATATGAATCTGGCGGATCCCAACCTGACCAATATTGCCAAACTCAACGAGCGCGGGATGATTAACAGAAAAGACCTCGAGCGTGCCAAGCAAAAACTCAACAATCCGGAAAACATGGATGAAGTCGTCAAAATGTTGAACGGCATCATTAAAAACAATATGTAGGAGGTAACCGAAAATGCTGCATCTGAAAACCAAACGCCGCTACACCACCGTCAAAATCGGGGTCGTAGCCGCATCCCTTTTCTTTGCCATGCTGCCCGCCCCCGTGCAGGCTGATATTTCCTCAGGGATGGATGCCATGTGGACGGCTACCACTCCGGAGTTCGGTGCGGTCAACGGTAACTACGGAGGTTCGCTGGGCGGCATGAGTATGCGTGCACCAGTACGCTCATTCAACGTGCTGGCCTATGACCCTCCCCGTTTTTCGGCAGGTTGCGGCGGCATCGATGCCTACTTCGGCTCCTTTTCGATGATGTCGGTCGATAACATGCGTAATATCATCCGCGCGATTATGGCCAACGGTACCGGTTACGCACTCAAAATCGCCCTGGACAATATGTGCCCTGCCTGTCAAAACATCATGAGCGGTTTGCACGATATGACCAGCAAAATCAACGGTGCGGCCAAAAACACCTGCCAAATCAGCAGTGCGATGGTTGAAGCGGTTCGTGGCGATACCTCTCAAATGAGCAGTATGGTCGGTGAAACCAAAAGCAGTTTTGAAGGTGCATGGGCGGCGGCCAAGGGGGCGATGTCGGACTTTTCGGAAGCAATGCAGAAGCGCAGCTATGCCGGTAAAAACGCCAACCGCCCTGACGATGCTGCCGACCAGTCAACGGTGTACGGCAACAATATGATGAACACGCTGTCCAGCGCAGGCGTATTCGGCAAAGGCGGCCAAGACGGCGGCGGCATCGATACCGAACCTTACGGCGGCGATCAGAGTTATCTGCAGCTGGCGATGAACCTGTACGGCACCACTGTTGCCATGACCGGCAGCAATGCGTCATCAAGTACCTCCGGCGGCTCATTCGTCAAAGAATCGAAGGAAAAAGCAGACAAAGTGTACGAAGGTATCTGGAATTTCCGCGATTTGGCCTATGGCAAAGAAACCGGTTCCGTGCTGCAAGGCTACAAATGCAGTGAATTCAATATCAATAAAGCGGACAGCTGCCAGACAGTTACCTTGTCCGAAACCGAATTTCCGGGAGTCAAACGCTACATCATCAACATGATGGCCGGAAAACAGACGGCTTTCGGTGACAGCAACAGTATGGGGGATTCCGTGGTAACGACAATTGCAGCAGACTCCGTGATGGCGCATCTTGCCGACAACAGTATTGCCCAAAACAGCCGCCAACTGGCCTTTATCAATGCCATACCCGATGAAATCCGTACCAAACTGGCAGCGGCGGCCAAAGGCGGCAGCCGGCTGCAAACTTCGGCAGTATCGGCTTTTGCCGACGCTTGGGCAGAACAGATGGCCGCCGAACTGGTAACGGCCATGAACAAGAATATCACTTCGGCCTATTCAGTCAATGTATCTGCTTCAGGCAAGAATATCGCCCCCTTAAGCGATGCCCAAAAAGCCAAAATGGCGCAGCTGGAACAGGAAGCTGCCGCCCGCCTGAACTTTAATGCCCGCGCGCAGACCATGCAGAACCTGTCCACCATGCTGGATACCGCATTGGCTGTGAAAAACGGCCTGAACACAGCCTCCAAATAAGGAGCCGGATATGAATTTCCTGAAAACCCTACTGTTCCGACTGATTCTTCTGTCAGCCTTTATTCCTGCCGCTCAGGCGGCGATTCCTGAAAGCGAAATTGCCGGAAATGCGGATATTGCGACCATCTGGGTAGTCGGCGATATCGAGCTGGTCGCCCGCACACTCAGTATGGTGGCCATGCTGTTCAACAGTGATTCCGGCTCTATGGTCATCAGTGCCATTCAGTTTGCCGTTTTGATCAGTATCACGCTGGCGGCGCTGGCCATGGCGACATCGCTTAAGTTCGAGCCGATGAAAACCATGCTGATGATTATTTTTTTGGCGGTTGCGGTGATACCGACTACCCCGGTATACGTCGCCTCCTATTATGATCAGGCGCTTACCGGCAATGCCGGAGCCGTCCGCTTCAGAAAAATCGACAATATTCCGGTCGGGGTGGCGTACACACTCGGTTTATTCAGCAAGCTGGGCAAAAGCTTTACCGAAGGTATCGATACGGCAAGCACTGTGGTACCGGATGCCAACTGGACAGGTACGGGGGCGGTTGCCGGTGCCGTGGCCGGCAATCTGTCCGTGCACGGCACTCAGGGTTTTTTCAGTCCGCTGCGGACACTGATGGCTTTGCGCCGACAGTACAATTCTCCCGAAAGCGCACTGATTATGACCAATATGATGACGGCCTCAAAAGCCTGCGGTTGGAATACGCGCTGGAATGATGTCGGTCAGGAAGGTTTTTTACGGGTCTTGACCAGCGGACATCAAAGCGGTTGGACGGAGATTATGGTGCCGGATCCGAATAGTAACGGCCGGCCGATCCAAACTTCGATGAACTGTGCCGATGCCGGTAAAATTATCGCGGCTCAAGTGCATGGATATACGGCGCAAAAAACAGGTGACAGTGTTTCTCCGGCTGCCGAACGAGTAGCTGCGGCTCAGAATATGAGTGCGGTTGCCGGTATTACGCTGGATATTTCGGAACGGCAAAAAAAGGTTCAAAATGAGTTGAACGAGCTGCCCGGCGCATTGGCCGGTTTGGTAGGCAGCGGCGGGAATGACAGCCCTACCGACGTGTTGGCCACCGCCTACGCGCAAGCCAAGGAATACGGCCGGCTGAGTCCCAACTCTTTGGCGCAATACTATGCGGCAGGGATGCAGGTGGATGCGGCTTCGATTCAGGCATCGATGATTTTTAACCAGATTGCACAGCAGTGTATCGGTGCGGGCGATGCCACTTGCGCCCAAGCAACCTACATCATGAATGATGCCATCGGTACTTCGGCCGTAGATGCCGCCGGTGAGGCTTCGGTTTTTCAAACCCTGGCCGAAGGCTTTTTGAATCTGATGTTGTGTCTGTATATCGGGCTGACGCCGATGATGATTTTTATGATTATTATCCGGGGCTGGGGCGGCTTCAAACTGCTGGGCATGTATATCATGTTGGCGGCCTGGATCAACGCCTGGTTGCCGATCGACACGCTGATTGCCCATTTTATGCAACAAAACCTGATGGATAACCTGTATAAGGCGACGATGGCCGTCATCCAGAGCGGCAATCCGAACATCGTCCTGACACCGGGCTTTACCAGCGGCCTATTCGACAGCGTTCAAAAATCGATACTGACAGGTTCGTCTCTGATGGCGTATATACCGACCATCTTGTTTTTCCTGTTGAGCGGTTCGGCCTACGGCTTTGCCCAGATTGCCAACCGTGCCAATCTGGTCGGCCAGAATGCCATCAAAGAGGAGTTGGAAGCCCCTGATTTGACAAAATCCAGCGTTATCGGCGCAGACAGAATGATTCAGAATGCGTCCGAATATGGGCCGGTAGAGAGTCCGAGCCAGTTGCAAGGCAACGAGTTTGCCAACAGTAAAACGGTGTTCAACATGTCGGTCAGCGACAGCGAGACCGAAACGGCCAAACGCGTCTTGTCTGCACAGGCCAGCGCCTTGGGAACCACGGCCGAACAGATGACTTTTGCCAAAGTCAATTCGGAAGGTGTGGCCACCTCCTCCGGCTGGGTCATCGATCAGGCAACCGGACAGCAGGCCTCGGCACGTTATGTCGAAGCAGGCAGTCATGTGATGGCGGATTCAACCACCAAAGGGATTGGCGGTAAAGTATATGCCGGAATGGAAGCTTCAGGTGGGTTAGAGCTTTTAGGTAATGGAGCCAAAATTAAAGGTGGAGGCATGGTAGAGCTCTCCGCCAACGGCCAGACTTCCGATACCGAAAGCTCGAGTACCTCCAGTGAAAAATCCGACGGCACAACCAGCAGCCGCACGGTAACCAACAGCAACGGCCTGACCATGACTTCGGCCAGTCTGAGTTCGCAGACGCTGCAGGAAGTACACAGCCAAACCCTGTCCGATTTGCGTTCGGAAATGAACAGCCTGGAGAATGCGGCTGCCCTGCAGAAATCCGGTAATGTGACCACCGCAATCGATCAGAAACTGTTTAACCATGTTATGAACGATGTCGGACGTGACAGTCAGGCTGCCGATATCCAGCGTAATGCTGCCATTACCGCTGCCGGGCAATACAGCAGTAAGGTCGCGCAGACGCTTATGGATGCCGGACGCTTCGGCGGCAATGCCAACGGTGCGTTGTTCGACAAGCTGCAGTCGTTCAACGCAAGCGGCAATGATGCCGAACGGCTGGCAGCCAGTGCTGCTATGCTCGAAATTTTCAAACACAGTGAAGCTAATGGTATCCCAACGACAGGGATAGAAACGCACAAAGCTATGTTGGAAGCCCGGGTAGACACATTGGAACACCAACGTATGATGGGCAGTCACGCGGCCGAACGGATCGGACAAAGTATCGATCCTAAGCATGCCGCTTCGGTCGGAAATTTTGCCCAGGATCTGAAGGTCGGCGAGCGGTTAGGAGCCTCCCGCAACCTTGGCCCCGAAGTCGGTGAGAAGGTAAACAGTATGGGGATGACCATTGCCGAGCAGCGTAAGGTCATTGAAGCCAACAACGAGATGAAGATGCGGGCCATTCAGGAAAAACATGCTATTGAGCAAGAATTGCGCAGCCGGTCTGGTAAAGAGAAACTTCTTGAAGGAGCGGCAGATTTGGCTTTCTTGACCGACAAGCAGGGAGGAAGCAGCATTTTGGGTAAAACTGCAATGTTTTCAGACACAGATGCGCTGCAAAAGAAACACGCCGAATTAAGCCGGATGCTGGAAAATTACAATCCGAACGATTCCACCAAGACTTTCGACGGCTCATCGGTTGAAAGCATTATCGGCCGTAAGCTGACCGCCCCGACCGCCGGGCAGATGATGGATTACAGCGACCGCCATCCTTCAGACGGCCTGCAAAATCAGGTCGGCCATACGGCAGTCGCCGGCAGCCATTTGCCGACCGGACGCGAGGGATTGACCACGTTGGCCAGAAATCAGGCTTTCGGCGGTGAAGCCAAAAACGGAGTCAAAACCCAAGCCGGCATACTGGCGATGGGTCACGCCATGAACAGACTGTTCGATACCGACAGCCAAGATGTCCGTTTCAGTGCGTTTAACGACAGCTATCATGTTGCCAACCGGCCGAACAGTAACCATACGCGCGGCCTGGCACTCGATATGGTGCTGGATAAGGAAGGCAAAAGTACCGATGCGCTGCCGGGAAACCACAGCAGCTGGAACGAAGCCGAACGTAAAATCGGTGAGTTTATGCGGCAGAACGGCTTCAGTCCCAAAGACTATTATGTGGATTATGAACGATCAGGCAAAGGAGGCGCGACCGGCAGCCATATCCATTTCGAGTTCCGTAATGAAGCTGCTGCACAACGCTTTGAACGGCTTGCCGAATCGGGACAGGTAAAAGGCTTAGGCGGAGCTGCCGAGCATGTCGTACCGACAGGCAGCGCGTCTGCTTCGGGAGTCTTTGCCGGGGAACTGCGGAAACTGATCAGCCGGGGTGAAGGCGGATACAATTCGGTCAATCTGGGGGAACGTCACGGCCAAAAATCGGCTACGCGGAATCTGACCGGAATGACGGTCAATCAGATTATGGCAGCACAGCGGGCCAAAGAGTTCAATGCCGTTGGCCGTTATCAGATGATCCCTTCCACGTTTGCCTCAGGGGTGAAAGCTCTGGGGCTGTCGGGCAACGAGAAGTTTACGCCGGAACTGCAGGAACGCTTCTTCAGTGAATACCTGATTAAAAAAGCCGGTGATGGTGATGCGCTGGCCTATATCCAAGGCAAGCATAATGACCTGAACCGTGCCCTGACGGCCATGGCCAAGGAATGGGCTTCCTTCCCTGTACCTCATGCCATGAAAGGGCACAAACAGCATGTAGCGGCCGGCCAGAGCTATTATCAGGGTGTCGGCAACAATAAGGCTCATCTCAGTCTGAGCGATGTTCGTGCCGCATTGATTCATGCAAGAAAAACGTTTGCATAGTGTGAAAAAAGAGTTGGCGGATAAGCCGCCAACTCTTTGATAAATATTTACTGAGTAAAACTCTTTGATATTTCAATAAATAAATTATGAAATACCGACCATTATGACAAACAATGCCATAAAGAAAAATAAAATGATGGAACCAATTTTGACTCGTTTTTGACTTTTCTTATAGTGTTCAGTCCCTTTAAAAGCAGTAATCAGACGATCCATTGATTCGCTGTCCAACTGGGTCAGATCCACTTTATTCAGGTCGATATGCTGTTTTTGCTTCATAGCCCTACTTTTTGTTGACTTACGGAACAATCGATATATGGAATATTTTTCACGAAAAACTTGCTTTTAATAACCAAAGAATAAAATCAGCAATTAATACCCCCCATACACCAAATAAAATAAATTTTGCAAATTTTGCAATTTTGTTGTGACGTTTATAATATTCAGTCCCTTTAAAAGCAGTAATCAAACGATCCATTGATTCGCTGTCCAACTGGGTCAGATCCACTTTATTCAGGTCGATATGCTGTTTTTGCTTCATAGCCCTACTCCTTATTAACTTATGGAGAAACCGATAAAATGAAAAAATATATTCTTATTGCGGCCGTATCGGCATTTCTTTCCGTCTCGGCCGCGTCCGCTGCAACTGCCCGCGAACAGGTGGAAGGTTGCCTGCAGGGTAAAATTGCCAATAAATCCTGCATGGAGATGATTGCCAATTACTGGAAACACAGCCCTGCTATCGAAAAAATAGCACGTGATGAAGGTGTTGATCCAAATTTGTTCAAGGCTTTGGTTGCTTATGAAAGCCGTTATAACCGCAAGGCAGTTTCACGAGTGAAAGCAGCCGGTTTAACCCAAGTCATGCCGGGCACCGCTGCCGATTTAGGCGTACACCATTTGCAGTTGTTTGATGCCGAAGTTTCAATCCGTACCGGCAGCCGCTATTTACGCAAGATGTTGGACGAATTTAAAACCGTCGAATTGGCATTGGCTGCCTATAATGCAGGTCCGGGCAACGTCCGAAAATATGGTCGCACTATCCCACCGTTTAAGGAAACCCGTGACTATGTCCGCAATATTACTTCCCTATACCGCCTTTTCCAAGAAAAGTCTAAAGCAGATGATTATAGACAGGGAAATCTGCAAAGAGTTTCCGGTTCGGTAACGGCTGAAACACCCCGTGTCAGTCTGCCTTCCAAACCCACACCTATGCGTGGGACAGACCGTCCGAGCAATACAGTCCGATCCGCTAAAAAATCCGTTAAGAAGCCAGAAGGCTACTTCCATACAACGGAGCGTACCGCCAAGGGTTCGGGCAGTAGCGGCAACTTCCAGTCAACCGGCAAAGCGGTATCCCATGCAGCCGATACGGGGGGATACTTCCAATCTACCGGCAGTTAAGGCAAAAATAGGAGTAGCGGCAATCAATTGCGGGGTCGGTATATTTCCCGGCAGTTGCCGACCTTTAATACCAAAACCGTCAGAACATTATCCTTGATTTCTGCAATGATACGGTAATCCCCTACCCTGTATTTCCAATATTCTCCCAGTGCCGAACCTTTGAGTGCCTCCCCTATTTGTCTCGGGTTTTCAGATGCGACTACCCGTTCGTGGAGGAACTTCAAAATTCTGACAGCGACTGGTTTATCCAGTTTGGCCAATTCTTTTTCGGCCGACCTGTGCAATTCAACCTTCCAAGCCATAGCTTTTCATCACTTCTTCCAATGGAACGGGTCGGCTGTGACCGGCCTGGATTTCAATGGAACGCTGTTCGGCCAAATATAAATCTTCCAAATCTTCCAAATGGTTCAATATCGCCTCACGCACATAAAAGGTCTTTGTGCGTCCGGTTTTAGCTGCCAGTTCTGTTAGGCGGGCTTCAATATCCTCAGGCAATCTGACGGCAATCATGGTTTTCCTTTTTAAGTTCGGAATTTGATATACATGTATATCATTGTGCCAGTTTTGATACCGAAGCATATATATGAAAATAAATTTCAATGTAAATTCATGCAAAGTTACAGCGGAATGTCATTAATACTGCGATATATGTTCATAATCTTTTTGACTGTCGTCGGACTGCAGTTGGCCAGTTTGGCCGTCTCCGCTATGCTGACTCCGGTACTGCGCAGATGGTAGACATTACGGTGTAAATTGGTATCCGGTCTGCGGCCTTTATATTTCCCCTGCTGTTTGGCCAATCCAATCCCCTGCTGCTGCCGGTCACGCCGGGTTTCGTAATCCTGCCGTGCAATCAGCAGAGAAACCTTCAACAGCATATCCGAGAGGCCGTTGAGATAAATCTTGGCCATATCCGACTGTCCTTCCATATTGAGCTGAGATAAATCGAGCAGCCCCGGTATGGCCAGTACGGCCCCTTTATCTTTGATACGGTTGATCAATCGCTCTGCATCCTGAAGAGGAAGGCGGCTGATACGGTCGATGTTCTCGGCAATGATGACATCACCGGGTTGGAGGTCTTCAATCAGCTCGTTCAGCTTCGGCCGGTCGGCCGTTGTGCCGGAAGCTTTCTCCATATAAACCTTGGCAACATAATACCCCTGTTTTCTGGCCTCTTCCTCCAAACGGTATTGGCGGCCGAAGTCCTGTTCTTCGGTGCTGACACGTCCGTAAATTCGTGCGGTTTTCATTGCAATCCCGATTTGCTCGAGCATTTCTGCACGGCCATATTGATTTGTTCGGCATGATGCTCGCCGGTTACCCTCAATTTGCGTCCCTCCGGACGAATCATCAGGAATGAACGGTTGCCGGCTCCCCCACTGATTTCAGCGGCGGCGGCCACAAACATACCGTCTACATTGTTGGTACTGACAATCTTGGCTGCACCGAAATCTTGGAATTGGGTAAAGGTGGTTTTGCCGATACGCAGCCATTCACCCGGCTCGGTTTTACGGCAGTCTGCAGCCCACGCGCCACGATACTTCTCCGGAAACACGATATTCGGCGTATAGTTGAAACGGCCGGTGTAAACGGTTTTTTCATTCTTACTGCAACTGTTTCCTGCGGCAAGCGTCAGTACGCCCTTTTTATTCCAAGAGGCGGAAATCAGGCAGCGGCTTTTATCCTTTCCTTCATAATACGAACTGTTTTGTGCGAATGTATAGGCATTGCCTGCAACAGGTTTTTGCGGATTCGATGACTGATACAGAATACCGTTTTTTGTCGCAGGTCTGCCGGTATGGTCCGAAATATTAAAGTTATAAACAACCGTACCGTCTTTGGAATCATACCAAAATACGATCTTACGGCTGCCTTCGTCAGAGGTATAAACACCCTGAGCGGTAGCGGATGCCGTCCCGGCTACGGCCAGTAATGCAACGGTTAGAGTCAGTTTTTTCATTGACCACTCCTCAAATATCAAAGTATCCATCTTTTTTCAGACGGCTTTACGGTAACACCGTGATTTGTTTTCGCCCTCTGCAAGCAGATAGCCCTCAGCCACCAATTCGGCCAAATAACGTTTTACCGTTGATGCAGATTTGCCGCTTACCTGTTGGAGTTCTATGGAAGTCACCGTTTCCTGACGGGATAGGATGTCTTCAACCATATTGCGGAACAGGCTTAATTTATCGCCCGGTTTACCGCCCACTTTATCGCCCGTTTGGGCGATATCCGTAACAGGGTAACTTTTTAAGGTCTGCAAAATCATCCCGAGCATAAATTCGATAAATACGGTTGAGTCGTTGGCTGCATCTGCCGCTCTAAGATGATTGTAATAATCTTGTTGGTGCTCGTGAACCATGGTTTCCACCGGCAACCATGCAAACAGAGGGTTCCATTTACTCAGAAGTACGCTTTGCCATAACCGCCCCATTCTGCCATTACCGTCTTCAAACGGATGAATCATTTCGATTTCATAATGGACAACGGCACTTTTGATAATCAGCGGGGTTTGATCGGTTTTCGCCCAGCGGAACAAATCTTCAACCAGGCTAGAGACAAACTGGGGTCTTGCGCCTAAATGGATGACTTTGCCCTCCCTGTTAAAAATACCCACATCGCCGGTGCGGAAACGACCCGCCTGTTTGACCAGTCCTTGCGTCAACAGCCGGTGTGCTTTTAGAAAGTCCCCGATACTGAAAGCATCATAAGTCAGAATCTGTTCGTAAGCGTCATAGGCATTTTTAACTTCCTGAATGTCTTCCAACGGTCCCAACACTCTTTGGCCGTTAAGGATGGCCGTTACCTGCTCGACTGTCAGGGAATTGTTTTCGATGGCCAGCGACGACTGAATCGATTTAATACGGTTTTCCCTTCGCAAGGCAAGATTGCGTTCATGCTGAAATTGCAGTTGTCCGATCAGCCGGGAGATTTCGAGCATATCGTTCAGCATGGCATTGGTGAGAGAAAACGGTGGTTTAGACATTTACTATATCCTATATTACTAAAGATAGGTGGCAATTTTGGGTATACCCTAAGTGACTAGGATATTTTAGTATAATTTTTAATAAGTGCCTAATTTAAAGTGTCTATTAAAAAGTGGCCCACTTAAAGTTTCTATAAATTAATAAATTAAATTAAAAAAAATTTTTGATTGTATTTGTAAATCTAATTTATATCGTACTTTATAAATTAAAACTGATATGAAAAAAGAAAGAGTATTGAAATTATTTTCCTATAATTAAGTAATTTGACGGGCATCGGAGCCCCATATCATAAGACCAATTCACAACCGATTGCTCTCCGGTTTGGTATTCGATGGGCGCGCCGCAGTGCCTATGAAACGAAAGCTGATTTGCAGCCTGAACACCAACTAGGCAAGGGATAGTATAAAAAGAGAAACAGCCCATAAGGGCTGTTTCTCTTTTGTTCTATTCCTTTGATACTGCGTCAAGCAGTGTAGTCCAATCTGAAGGAGGATTTCCGTTCCCCAGCATTTTTTTGAACACGGTATATGCATCATTTTTGCCGCCATAAGTTCTTTTCGTACCCGAGTCGTTTACCCATGCGAGAATGATGATTTTACTGTTTGAGTCGTAACGGAAAAACAATCGATATCTACCCATAAACTTGGCACGTCGCCAAAATTTGTATTCCGAGCCGAGTGTCTTGCCAAGCCGATATTCCGGGCTATCCGGATTAAGAGCAATATTTTCTATTTCGTCTAAGATCCGTTTCAGCAGTTTGGTCTCTTCGGATCTACTGGATTTTTCGGATCGTTTCTGGCTTTCTATTGTAGTGGCCAGTCTGTCTAATTGCTGCGTAAAGCATTCGTGTTCGTAAATGGTATATCCGTTTATCTGCATGGGGGAGTCAGGCATATTAGTCTTTCATATCTGTCTCCCAAGTCAGTTGGCGAAGGCGGTTAAAGCGTGATTGAGATGTGGGTTTGATGGAATTCGGATTTTTTGTCATAGAATTTTCCAAAAAATGCAGGAATTTTCCAACAACTGGATCATGCTCAAATTCTTCTTCCTCAGTATTGTTTTTTTCTAGCAATACCTGTCCGCCGTCTAAGACGGAAAAACGGATTTTGTCCTGTTTTTCCAGCCCCAATGCTTTGCGTACTGACTCGGGAATGGTTGTTTGGTTTTTGCTGGTCATGGTTGACACTGCATCAAAAATAATCTTCATGGTCTCTTTGCCCTGCCTTCATTCAAATTTACTGTTGCTACTTGCGACTTCAATGTCCTAGTTACACACATCTACTTAACGGCTTGGGAACTTATTGATATTGTTAAAAACTGCTTAGATTAAAGCATTCTGTTTATTGTAAGGAAATTTCCTTACGAAGTCAATACCCAATCCCTTCGACCTTTAAATGAGCAGGGCAATCGCATTGCTGCACTCCTCATCATCCTGTTTGCTTTGAGAGGGTAAGATTTCCCCAAGACATCCACAAAATCTGTGGATAACATTAACCGAATATAAAAGGTCGCCTGGTTAGACGACCTTTTATATTTCCGTGGATTCCCTTTCTATCTATTGTATAGTGGTAAAAGGTAAATCTAATTTTCAAAATCCTCCAATTTGACAAATGGAATTTGGCATTTCCCGCACCATAAATCCAGTGTCGGTTTGCCCCAGGCACGATCACCGCATGACTGGCAACGGTAAACGGTTTTACGTTTTGCGTTTGCCTCTTTTTCATGTTGTTGGCACAGTTCGGCGGCGTCGATGTCAAACTGCTCCGACAGAGGACGTAATAAAGACGCTACCGCAACCGAATCATCAGCTTCATCGCTGTCTGTTACTGCGATCGGAATATCAGATGATGCAAAAGGCGGTTCATCGTCAATCATCGCAGTTTCGACGGCGGGCAACTCTCCCACTTGTAACATAGTCCCCGAATTTATGAAGGATGTTGGTTCGGAGATATTGCGGATTTGAGTGGACTCCCTTTTGGCATAGCGGTCGTAGAATGGCAGCTTGTAGCCCATTTTTGCAAAGACGATACATTGCAGATAGAATGCCCCTCCCTCTATAGGGTAATCACTCATCCGTTGCCCGGTCCTCTTTCCTCCGGGTTCCCCTGTGTCACTTGGCATCAGTCCGATAGATTCCATTTTATTCGCCCACTCTGTGTTATGGTAAGCACGGTGACTTGGCTTGCCAAACTCGTGCTGCCACAGATGTACCATTTCGTGAACAAGGGTCTGCATCAGTTCCAGTGGTTTATGTGTAATGAAAAACGCAGGATTAAGTGCGATTTCATGTACGACTTGCTTCCCTCCACCCTGCCAGCGATTCGAGGAGAAGTATCCCATCGTGTTTTTTTCCCGTTGCAATGTCAATAAACATGGCGGTAATTCGCCGGCAAACAGTTTATCGTTAAAAAAATCATAAACATCTTGTACAAAACTGTACATTTGCATTGTGGGTTTAGGTGTATCCATGACTGAGCAAATTTATATCGTACGATATAATTATAAAAGAAAATTCATAAAATTAACAGGTTAATCATATGATTAACAAAAATTAAACAGCGATAAATTGAAGGTCGTCTAAAAACCAGACGGCCTTCACCGTATGCAACCCCTCCCCTAAATGATCATTAAGTGAGGGAGCAGGTGTAGGCTGGAGGCCGTTCCCTGTTCCCGAGCCGTCGGCGGCGAGACCGGGGGCTTGGGGGCAGAGTCCCCAAAAAAGAAGAGTATGAAGATAAAAAAAACGGCCACATCAGTGGCCGTTGGTTTTGAAAAAGATTATTTGAGACACAAATGCTGCCTCAAACAGGCTTCAAGCTTGGATTCAGGATCACACTCTCCGAAAAAGTCTTCCAGAAACGGTGATAAGTCCAGTTCATACAGCGTCCCTGTCCAGTCGTTGTAGAACTCCAGATAATAAGAGAAAGAATTCATAGGGAAAGGCTTTACATCCAATCTTTCGTATCTCAACTTTCCTTCGAAACCGAACGAATCCGCACTGCATTTTGCGCTGATGCTGTGCAAAATGCCCTGGTTTTCGTTCAAAAGTCTAACAGCAGTGTAAAGGGATTCAACATCGATGCTGACTTCTAAGTCGGGTACGGTGAAGTCATACTCGTCCGTCTGCCAAATGGTATTCAATTCGTTACTACCATCGGGCAGGTTAAGGTAAAGGATACGTTTACCGTTTTCCTGTTTTAGGATGAATCGGGCTCCACATGAAGCCTGAGTGCCCCCTTTGTCCTGATTATCAATCATTTTTAATCTCCATAAAAAAGCGGGAGACAACCCTGCGGGTTGTCCCCGCAGGATGAGTTGCCAATACGTTTAACGAAATCAAATTTCTTTAATCATCGTCATCGTATTCGCATCCAAAGTGCTCGATAGCGAAGTCACGGACTTCATCATCTGTGCACGGATAATCGAACAATGCTCCTTCATGACCTTCATAAGATCCTGCAAACCACATTCCCTCCTCCAAGTATTTGGCTTCAAAGACAAGGTCAGGAAAACGTTTGGCGATTTCTTCGTAAAGCCTATCCGGAGGACCCCAGGCAGTGTCACAGCTGATCCAGATGTCGCTTTTCCCAACCGTCACAAAAGTGCAGTCGGGATCTACGTCCCATTTGCAGCCCCAGTTAGCCATTCGCCAGTCATACCAATCCTGATGACCGTATTGGCGGATGTTTTCCGCAATACGCTTGGCAAATTGTTGATTGTAACGAAAACGAGATGCGACTTCAGCGTTATCTTCAAAATGGATAAATACTTCACCAACAGTCAGATTGTCCCAATCAAATTTTTCCGAAAAATATTGCTTTAATTCAGAGAAAAGTTCATCCGGCAATCTATATTGAACGGACCAAAAGGATTTATCGCGCTGTTCCAGCATTTCCTGTTCCAAATTGATCAACTTCTTTTCAGGTTGTTGAGCAATTTGAAACCAGGTCCTCTGCATGTAACTATCAGGCACATCAGGAAGAATCAGCTCCTCCGGCATGGGTACAATATGCTGAAAGCTAAATTGATACCCATCGTCGGTTTTGATCAGAATTTGTTCCGCCACTTCAGCGATACGTTCGGGGTTGCCCTCAAAATGAAGGCTGTTACTACACCAATTAGGCATATAAAGCTCCTAAGCAGGAATCCCTATCCCTGCGGATAAGGAAACCCGCAGGTTAATGGGCATGCGCCCGGGTTGATAAAAGAGTCGCCACCGGGAATCCGGAGCACATTTCAGACGACAGGTGCTTTAAAAAAAGCAAAGAAACCTGAACGATAACTTTGCCTTTGAATACAAAAAGGTTAAAGGATGTTGTCAACTTTGATAGACATAACTATCTCCAGTAGAGTTTCCGCCCCTGCGGGCAGAAACCCGCAGGTTAAGGGCTTACGCCTGGTTGGAAAAGAAGCACGGAAGTTATGCCGACTCTGCGTACAGTTCGGGCAGGATTTCACGGTGCAGCCAGCCGGTGACGACTTCGCGTAGCACATGGCGGTAGCCATCAGGCAGGACATCGGATAGACTGAAACCGAACTCGTACAGTCCTAGCCCTTCATTCGACTGCCACTCGATGATGGCATTGCTGTGGCGGCGGAAAATCCAGGCGATGTCTTCATCTGATAAATACTGCAATGCCACCTGAAAAATAACCATTTTGTCAGGACGGTTAAAATACTGCCGATAGGCAGACATCAGATAGCGCATGTCGGCAACGGCGGATATGCCTTCACCGGCGTATCCGTCCTCAAGGTAAGTGACGGCTGCAACAGCATCACCATTGCTACTGCTGATACAAACCATGTCGGCATTAGCCTGTTTGGCAAACTCTTCACAGGTTTGGGCAAAGATGGCCAAATCAGCCCCTAATCCCAATATTTTCAGTTCACGTCTAATAGCGGCCATGGCACCATCCGTGTGGGCAGTCAAAACAGCACCGTTTAATTTAGCTGCCGCAGCTGCCGATTCTTCCCTATCGGGATTCATCCATACAATAAAGTTTTGCATTATGTTGCTCCTTAAAAAGAAAACGGAGAACACAGTCCGTAGGGATTGTGTTCCCCACGGGGTTGATAAAAGAAAATGCCGTACATCCCGAAGGATGTGTGTTATGTTTAACGGCAGGACACAAGACAGATAAGGTCTGTCAGCCTGTAAAGACAGGTATTTTTAGAAGGCCTTACTTGAAGGCCGTCTGAAAATACCTGCCCGAAGGCAGGTAGAAGTTGCGATTTCAATCAGAATCCACCGTATTCGGGGCACTTCCGGAAATCAGAATGTCAATCAGTGTCTGTGCAGCTGAAATGGGCATCTCGTTGCCAATCATGATACTCTGCAACGGAAAATACCTGCTCGAGCCGAACACAGACAGGCCAAACTGATCGGGTTTGAGGAAAAAAGAAAAGCCGGACTCTGCGTCACGGTACAAATGAGCCTGAAGGATGTTTTCGGAAACATCCAAAACCGATTCGCCGTTTTCGCCGAAGACCAAACCGTATTTCAGGGCAATATAGTTTGCCACTTCAATCAACAGACGTTCGGTATCAGACGGTTTGGGATCAGACGACAGTCTGCCTGCATACCACTGCCTGCGCTTCTCCGCAGGTGTGTTGAAGACTTTTTCAGCCCAAAGGCGCACCGCTTCGCTGACCTGAATACAGCCTTCTCCTTCGAGAACGGCGACGGCATACAGCCAATCGTCGAAATAATCGGCTGCCTGGCCAAACGTCAGACCGCTGCCGATAAAGTCGGCAAAGCCGTTTTCGACACGATAGGCAAGGTCTTCGGCATATTCTTCAAATGCCTTATAACTTTCCTCAGTAATAAGCGTATCGCAGGGTACATTTCCCATATCCCCAAGACAGTAACTCATATCGTCTGACTTGAGGATAGCATCACTGTGATAGTAATCGGGATAATGCCTTTCCATAAAATTCCAGTCTAGAATAGCTGGCCGACGCATTAAATATTTTGAAACAGACACGATATTTCCTTTAGAAAAAGGGGATATGCGCCTGTCGGGGAACATATCACCGTGGGGTTGAAAATTAGGTTATGCTGATACGGCTTCGTCAGCTTCCAGTTGTGAACTGCTTGGGATATTACGGCCATATTTGTCGAAATACTTTCCCAATAGGGCTTTGGCCCACAAAACGGTTACAACTTCAGCCAGATTCTCCTGTGTTTCGAGTAGGTCGAAGAGGTCAGTCCTGCTTTCAGCCAGCCAAAGGTTGACTGCATCGCGATTGCGCCCATAAACCCACTGCAGGTCTTTACCGGTCAGGTCTTCAACATAATCTTCGAAAGACGCTTCCACATCGTCCTTGTTTCTCAACAGGTGAAGCAGATCGGCGCAGCCTTGATCCTCAACGGAATGCTCTACCGATACAGCAGCCGCGAACAAGTTAAGGTCTTTGGACGGCCAATTTTCCGAATGGAAGTTTTGCGCGAAATACTCGACCGCTTCAAAGACATCTTGGGCAATACCGTGTGGAAAGCCTTTATCGGACAGATAATCCGATACCCGATCCCAAATTGCCTGATAATTTTGTGGACAGGTAAAAAAACGTCCGTTCAAAGCACTCGCAGCTGCTTCAGACAGTTCGTTTTCCATATCCATGGTAATGATGTAGGTTTGCATAAGAAATATTCCCAAAAAAAAAAAACGGGACTGCCGTCCAGAAGGGCGGTCAGCCCCTCGGGGTTGAAAAAAGGAACGGATATTCCGTTCTGCATTTTAGGTTACATGGTTTAAGAATTTTGCAGAGGATGGCTGTTTAAATACCGTCTAACGGTATCGATAGCCCAGCTTTTGATGGCTTTATGGATGACTTTGCCTTTTGATTCCGGTCGGGAGGTGTTCAAATCGGTGAAATTCCCCCAATTTAACCCATTCTCCTCCATCCATTGAAGCACGGTCTCTTCGTTGCGTTCGAACAGCCAGGCAGCCGTTTTTTCCGAAACAACTTGTTCCAAGAATTCGATATGATCGGACGGACCGTATTCCGCATTTTTAAGCAGGTAGGCGATGTCGTCGTAACCGCCAATCTGCGGAACGGGGACCAGCACGAAGCAGTCGTTGTCTGGCATGCCGCTGTCGAACAATGCCTCCATCAGCATGCTGTAACCGACATCACGGCCTCGCATAATACTTTGGAAAACCTCCTGAGCCTGGTCATCTGTCAACATGTCGGCGAAACCGGGTTGACGCAGCAATGCCGTCCACGCGTCATGGTCGTTCATGACGGAGAAGGATACGGCGGCGGTATGGCGGTTTTCGGTCATATTGGGTACAGATCCCATTTCGTTTTCCATTCTGACGTATTCGGCCACCGGTACGATGGCACTGATCAGATTGGCGGAATAGCCCAGCTCGGCCAATTTGCAACCGATCTTATCGGTGAGGCTTTCGTCGTTGGACGGATAACAGATGACCTGTCCGTTAAGGGCTTCAGCAGCCTTGCCAGCCACTTCAAACTCCTTTTTGAACCATACGATATAGGTTTCAATATGTTTATTCACGGTATTGCTCCTGTAAAAAAGGGAATACCACACCCAATGGGATCGGCATCCCCAAAGGGTTAAAAAAATCCCGCCGACAAACGTATTTGCAGGCTGGGTCGGGTGATACCTTCAGGGTATCTGGTTGGTAAAAATAGCCGTCCGTCCCGAAGGACGCGCGCAATGGGTAACGGCAATACGCGGGGGGCAGATAAGGTCTGCCGGCCTGTAAACAGGTATTTTCAGACGACCTTATTTACCAAAGTCGTCTGAAAATACCTGCCCGAAGACAGGTGTTACGGTAAAACACCGCATCAATAGTCGCTGGGCAACATAAACGTGGTAACGCTGCGGTCCCACTCGGTAATTACCCAGATTTTATGATCGGCAACCGTATAGGAAGAAAATATCCGTCCTTCTTCGCCCGGCTTTAGGGCAAGACGGTTCGTTTTGGCATCATCCGGCGGCAGGTCATCCCACACGCCGCATTGATGTGCGTCTAATAAAATTTTGATGTAGAGGTTGTTTTCGTAGAGGTCGCGCGGAAGGTTTTCCTGCGCCCAGTTGTCGAGCGAGCGGGTGTAAACCACCCTGCCGACAGGGAAAAGCACGGGAAGATTTTCCGGCAAGTCTGCTAAATTGATGGAGTTCATAGGGTATATCCTTCAAAAAATTCCGGATACACCCCCTGCGGGACGTACCCGGCAGGGTTAGAAAAAAATTTGACGGTTGTTTACTTGATCGTCAGGACACGCCCGTAATCGGGCGAACCGACGGTCAGATCGACCGCGCGGATACTGGGGGAGAACCGGTCGGTCGAAGTCAGCGTCACGACCAGGCGGTCTTTGCTGTCGTACTCCTCCGACTTGGTTTCGACCTTGGTTTTGTGTGTCGAACCTTTGACCAATAACCTGCGACCGCCGGCCGAGGTAACGATTCCGTTAACCTGGCCTGCTGCCAGTGCCAACGCGGCATGCCACTGACCCAGTGCACACAAGGGCCGTCTTTTCTCTGCAGATACGGCTGAAGTGCCGAAATGCTGCCCGAAAGAAGGCCACAAGGTACGGTTTTTAGACTGTTTCAGCTCTTCGTCCAGTACATCATGCTCCAGCTTGAAGCTCATTGGACGGAACCCTTTGGCCGATGCCTCCGGCACACAGTATGCAGGGGTGCCGGCCGGAAGCGTTTCCGGAGCTGAGACAAAGTCCATCAGTAACCGCTGTTGCGCATCCGCCTGTTTCTTGCCTATGGACGCTTTGTTTTTCGGGCGGATGCCGAAAATAACCAGTTGGTTATAGGTGTCCACAGCTGCACGAATCATACGGACATCCGTACAGTGGGTAGCAATCTCAGCGGTCAGATGTTCCGTCAGCGCGGCTTCAGGAACAATCATCACCAATACGCCCCCGGCCTGCAAAGTACCGAAGGTACGCGCAAAGAAGATTTCTTCCAGGCGTTTGGTGCGTTGGTTGGAGAGGTTGTCTTTGGCGGTAAAACCGTAAGGCGGATTGAGGAACAGTAATCCGACGGCCGAAGCCTGCATGGTGCAGTTTTCAATGTCGGATTGGACGACAAAGTTCAGACGGCCTGCGGCATCCTGTGCCCGACCTTTGTCCAGTTCGACACCGAATGTTTGGCAGCGGATTTCTTCCGTCTGCAGAGTGGACGCGATAGTGGCCAAAGCCTCGCCCGTACCGCAGCAGGGATCAAAAAAACGTAGCGTACCGCCGGAAGCTGAGGTGTCCAGGCAGGCCGCTATGCGCGCCAATGTGGCGTTATCGGTTGGGAAATAGCCGTGGTCGCGGTGGTTGTTTGCGACACGGGGGTGCATGAGATGATTTTTGGTTTCCATATTGGTCTCCATTCAAAAAAAACGGAGACCACCCCGTGCGGGACAGTCCCCGCAGGGGTTAAAGTAAAGTTCAGTCGATGGTGCTACCGCGTTCTATATGGCGTACCATGGTTTTAAAATTCAGCAATCCGCGCGGATCCTGATCCGGCGAGCCGGGTATCGGAATTTTTCGACCGGTCAGCCGGTGCTGCAATGCACTGTGCTTACGGCTGTTTTTGGGTAGGAACATCCACTCTCCTCCCGATACCAGTTTATGTACAAAATTCTGGTAGTCCTTGTTTCTGCTATATCTCATTTTTTTCTCCGATAAAAAATAGGTCTTCCTCCTATATTTGGTTCAAAATACACGCATACGATTAAAATAACGTAATCGCGTAGCATCCAACAAAAATCCCACTGCCGTACAGAGGTACGGAACAGCGGGATTGTCGGCTACAAGCCGGATTGATCCAAAAAGGAACGTATCAGCGTTCTGTTTAAATTGCTTTGGTAATAAATTGCAACAAAGCATTTAAAAGATGGGAAAACCAATTAACATGATCGGTCATTTCGTTTATTAGTGTCTTGCTGTGATTCACCAAACTTCACTAGCTTAAAGATACCAAACAACATGACGGCAATCAGAATTAGTAAGCTGTAGGTCATGATCATGGTTTTTCCCTTTCCTTGGGTTCCTGTTTGACAATCTTTGATTCATATTTATCCAAGTAAAAGATAAATACTTGGGCCACATAGGCGGCCAGTAGTAATACCAAAGTGTTTACAAACCGCTGGGTAAAACTACCGGTGCCAATCCAAAAATACGGTCCGGCAGCTAAGAAAGCTGCTTTAGACGTATCATCTAGGATTTTAACCCAAGAATCAAAGATCTTCTTTGATACTGGCAAATCATATGGGAATATGATCTTCAAAAACTTCCTAATCATATATTACCACCATATGTGTTTGTATCAAATAGATTTCATCCGGAACGGATGAGGTTGTGTACAACATAAATGTATCTCCTTTACAAAATAGGCGGAGATACATCCCCCAGCGGAGAACATATCACCGCCAGAGGGGTTGAAAAATAGCCGTGCCACATGAATGTGGATGATGATGTTTAACGGCAGCATCGAGACAGTAAAACGACTGTCGGCGTTTGAAATAGTTATATCAGAGACCTTCCAAGGACATTTCCAGTTTCATGATTTGTAGACAGTTATGCGCCTGTTCGTAAGTGGCGAAATAATCTGATTCGCGTGAAAAAGGCATTTTCATTCCGGGAAATGAATTTTCAGTGTAATCCCTGCCGACATAATATCCGGCATTGGATTGCATTACTTTCAGATCCGAGATGTAACTACCGGCAGAGTGTTTCATGGTTTTCCTTTTCAGTAAATGAGATTCCAAGTTACAGGTTTTTTCAGACGACCTCGCGTTGAGGTCGTCTGAAAAAACCCACTTGACGTGGGTTGGATGCAAAAGCATCAATTATGTTTTGCGATCAGACGTTTGGCCAGCTCGACCTCGATCGAATCTTCGACCTGGTTGAGAATGTCCAAACCCGAATCCGGCATATCGCCGGAAGTTGATTGGGTCACGGCAATTTTCCTACCCATCAGCTCAAGGCAGATTTGCTGGGCGGTATCGCTGTACCCGGCAAAATAAACCTCTACATCCTCCTTCTGACCGATACGCCACGAACGACGTGCAGCCTGCATCAGGGTATAAACGTTATAACCTGTCTGCATGAAGTAGATGGTCGGAAATGCCAACAAATCCAAGCCGGTTTTGACCAGCTCCGGATTACAGATAACCACCTGCACTCCTTCTGCCAACCGGTCCTCTACCCAGTCTTCCCGCTGATCAGCTTTGACCGTCGCCTTCATCACCGCCGCCTTGATACCGTGCCGCTTGAAAATCTCTTTCAGACGGCCTGTCGTATCCCGGGTATCGGTATAGACAGTGTAAACCAGGCATTTACGGCCTTTGGCTAGGGCTTCTTTAACTACTTCCAGCACATCGGCTTCCTTGGGAGAAATCTCCTCCTCTCCAAACATCGGTTCGGTGCGATGGAGTACCTTACCCTCTTTCTTCCAATAAACCTCCTGTGCTTTGTAACAGCAATCCGGCCAAGCCAGTAAAGCACTCATGACCACACCTGTGAGGGTATTGTCTCTGCTTCTGAGTGCCGCTTTCAAATGCGTTTGCAACGTGGTTTCCATGATTTTGTAGGCTGACTCCTGGTCTGGAGTCATCAGTACCGGCCGGAAAACTTCCGTATAGCCGGGCAAAACGCCTTCGCCCAAATCGCGCAACTTCAAAAACACGGTAATCGGCAGGACATAGCGCATAATGCCCAACGGGGAGAATCCCGGTGCCTTGGAGGTTCGCACACTGCTGCGTTCCGCCTTGGAGCTGGTAAACGATCCGTTGCTGTATTCGCTGCCAAGGTGCCGGACGACTTCTTTCAGTACGCCATGCTTACGCATAAACGCCATACTTGCAGAACCCAAGGTATTACCCTTGTTGTAACCGAACCCGTCCTCAATCATCATCTGCGGCCAGAGCCGCCATAACAGGAAGAACAGGTCCTCCGCATAGCCGCCCATTAATGTACCGGTCAGACACAGGATTTTTTTGCAGCAACGCGCCAAAACTCCCATCGCCTGACCCTGAGCCGTACCGTAGTTCTTGTACTCGTGACCTTCATCCACCACCAACAACCCGAAAAAATCTTTGGGTAGATAGCGTTTGATGAATTCGGTGGGTTGGTATCCACCGCGCCCGAGGCTGAACTCCGCTTTGCCCAGGTCCCGGTCAATGCGCGCCGCCTGACGGTCGTCGAACAAAAAATCACCATTCTCATCCATCAAATTGGAAAACGCCTGAATGTTGTTTTCCAAGAGTCCGGCCAGATACTGCTCGCCGTACATCCGGATGATTTTGGCAGCGGTTTTGGGGCCGATGCCGGGCAAGGTGGTCATGGTTTTGAGTACGCGCTCGTACACCGTTGGAGCAACGCCCTCTTCAGTCTGCTCCTTCCGACATAACGTCCACAGCGGTTCACCGCAGGGTTTGTCGTTGAGCATGTTTTTGCAAAAAAGACGGTTTTTGGACAGCTCGTCTTTCAGACGGCCTTCGTTGAGATACGGTTTATTCTCCCCATCCCGGATTTCGCCGCCGCATTTCGGGCAGTAGTATTCCGTTACCGGATAGCCTTCAGATGCACCTTCTGACGGAATCCACCGGCGGCGTACTGCAAAGGCAGGCCGCCAATGGTAGCCCATGCGCATCCGCACACGGCCCATCACAAAAAACTCCGGTACCTCGGGTTTTCGTTCAAGGGCGCGGATTTGCAGCAGCTTGGCCAATGTATCGGCTCCGTTGAGGATCCACACACGGGCATCAGGGACAGTATTGAGGATTTCGCGCCGCCATTTGTATACCAAATGTGGCGGGCTGAGTACCAGGGTGCGGTGCAGTCTTGCACGATGGGCCGCCGCAGCTGCAGCGATGGACATCATGGTTTTACCGGTGCCCATTTCAGCATTGATAATGGCGGCGGGTTTGTCTTCCTCGACCAACTGCTGCAATACGGCACGGACGACTTCCCGTTGTGCCGTGAACAGTGGTCGAGCAAGACCATCCAACACTTCCTCCAGCTCCGGATAGGTTTGTCCGTGATAGACGGGCCGGTTCTGCTCCGTTACTGCTTGAAAAAGGCTTTCGCCGAATTCGGCCAAAAACTGCGTAAGCGGCATGTCGGTATCCGACTGCACCGTTTCTGCGGCTTCCTCGGTTGTTTCAGATACATGCGACTTCTCGGCCTCTTCGCACACTCTGCGGAAAATTCGGTTGAAGTCTTCAATGATTTGCTTTTGATGCTCCTCCATCAGTTTCACAGTCTGGTCGAGTTCTGCGAAATCGGGAAAGAGTCCTTCAGCGTTTGATGCGGGGTATGTCATCATATGCTCCTATAAAAAAACGGAGCAAAACCCCGCCGACGGAGAATTGCCCCGTCAGGGTTTAAAAAAGGTAAAACTATTCGTATTGGATGGGAAGCTGCACCAAGCCTAAACCGATACCATAAACTGAGCTTGCTGCCGCATAAACGGCCTCGTTATAGAAACGGTTGTCAAGGCTGGGCAGTGGCATAATTTCACCATCCTCCTTCACCAGTTCCGAACTGGCGAGGTCGGTAATGCGTAAACTCTCGCAGATAATATCTGCGTTTGCGTCGGTTTCCACTTCGGCAGTGATGCGGATCCGACCGCTAGGGGCAAGCAGGTTTATATCCGCCTGTTTCAACGGTGTTTCCGACGAATATACATAAACTGTTACCGAAGAAACAGCCACCATTCTGCTCATTGTGTGCATATTGCTCTCCTAGTGTTCGAAAATAGGAATCAACAGGTAAAGCCGGCGTTTTCCAGTGCGGATTTCAGACGGTCAGAATCCACCAAACTTTTCAGAATACTAAATGCCTGTTCTTCCGCTTTAGCTGATTTTCGGGAAACGGTGTTCAGTTGCAGTTCCAGGTATGGGGATTTGAAAAGAATATATCTGACGAATAGTCCCTCTCTGATAAGTTCTCGTACATGCAAATAATAGCCACGTTCGGCAGCATTATTGGCTTTCTTATACATCAACCCGATGTCCAAGGTTTTACCTTCGTTGAGTTTCGGTTTGATTCGGGTTTCGCTGAATTGGCGAATTAAGGGTAATGCGTGCATGGCATAAGCTCCAAGTAATAGGGAATATGCCATGCCCTAGGGAATGACGTATCCCCACAGGGTTGATAAAAATAGCCGTCCGCCCGGAAGGACGTGCGCAATGGATAACGGCAGTACGCGGGTGGCAGATAAGGACTGCCGGCCTGTAAACAGGTATTTTCAGACGACCTTACTAAAGTCGTCTGAAAATACCTGCCCGAAGGCAGGTAGAATAAGGGTTACATCATATCTGGCTTAACTGGACTCACCACATAACCCAACCTCCGGTTGAGATAGGGAAAATGTCAGTGCCTCCTTAACGGTATCAAATTCCGGGTCTGATCCGAATATTAATTCGCCGCTGGTATTGACCACATCACAGCCATAAACACTGCCCTCCTTCGTAATCCGAATTTCGACAGTCATTTCCTTGATATATTGCATTGTGTATCTCCTAAAACATCTTAGAGATACCTTACCCCCAATAGGGATATCGGTATCCCTATTGGGGGTAAATGGATCCGTTTACACATGAATGTAAACGCTCGGGTTAAAAAAAGAATCAGCCTTCGGATTTTTCAGCATTACCATCCGCCGGTATCTGCCGGGGATGGATGACCAAGATATCTGACTCTTGATCAATAACGCCCGCATTAGGTGAAAGTAGAACACCCAAAACGCAAAATAGCCAATCCAAATCACAGTTGTTGAATTTTTCGCACAAAGCATCCAAAACTTTATCTTTGTCCTCATCTTCCAACATTATGAATTCATCGGACTCATCTTTTTTTAAAGGATTGTATCCTTGTGCGACCAGATTCATCATACCGATGAATTCGCCGGCAATCCGCAGATCTTCATTTTCGGGTTTGGAAATATTCATAACCACGTTACTCCATCAAAAAGGTAAGTCTTCTTCAGTCTCTTCGGCATTTTGGGCTCGCACCTTTTTAGCCTTCATACGGTTCATTTCGCCTACTATCTCGCGAAGTTGTTCACTTTCACGGTGTTTGCGGTAATGGGCAAGTATGGCTTGGAAAATCGCATAATGCTTCCGATCCAGTTGTGTCACCGTACCCAGCTCGACGGGTTCGCCCCTATAGAACGAGAGAACCACATTTCGCATTATCTGAGCACCGCCGTAATTGTACGTTCCAAGCAGGATGTCTCGTACATCTTGCTGTTGAAACACCGTATCAGGATCGTAAATGACTTCTGTAAAATCATTTTCCAATTCACAAATACGTTGTTCCAGCCAGTCAGTTGCCATTTGACTTACAGCTTGCCTAAATTCGTAATAACCGAGGTCCTTCCAGGCAATTGGCAGTCTGAGTTCCATGGTCAATTTGGTTGACACACTGGCATCCTCTAACAACCATTTACCTGAAAGATACGCATAGCGTCCAAAACGGGCTTCGGGTAAAAGAACACGAGTTTCTCGACGAGTTTTCTCGTCCTCAAAAAGAAATTCTGCACGAAAATCGCATGTACGCAAATAGGCGGTTTTTTCGTAAACGTTGTAACAAATTATCATAACAGTCTCCAAAAACAGGGGAAAACATCCCCTGTCGGAGACGTATCCCCACAGGGTTAAAAAATGTCCGTCTCGGACGGATATAAAAATCCCACCGGCAGTTCATACTGTGGTGGGATTATGGGTTGCTTAAAAGGCCGATGCCAGAACAATCATCTAGACATAGTTGTAAGCATCAATCGTAAGCAGGCGATAAAGTGCCTTAGCGACACGATCGTATCCGTAAAAACCAAATGCTAGACTATGTCTATCATTAATGACCAAAGGTCCTTCCATCTCATTTTTCCGACTGTCAAAAACTATAAACTTATTTTTGTCAGTCATATAGATGGTAATGTATTCGCCTTCCGGCAAACCTTGGATAGGATTTTCAGATGAACTGGTGAGCTTCACCAACTCAGTTCCTTTAAAGATCAGATCTTTGCCCTTTGGGTTAAATATTTCAATATTACTAAAGTGTTTCGAAGCATTTTCAATGATTTCGATCAGTTGAGACATTTTGTTTCCTTTCAGGAAGTGACAGGAAACGGTTTCCCCAACAGGAAAAGCGTTCCCGTCAGGGTTAAAAAATAAAATAGTGGGTTAAAAAAGAGCTACAATCGCAGTGCGATTGGATAATTTCAGCAGCAGTATCCAAGACGGAAGAAACAGTCCGTCAGCTGTTGAAATAACTCAGTCCAACTGACTTTTTCAGACGACCTGAATTTCAAATCGTCTGAAAAAGCCCGCTAGGGGCTTTAGATCATGGTTGTAGTTGACCACTTTGAAGCATTGCGGTCAATCGCACATCAAAATCTTCAGGAACGGTCACTTTAACAGCCTGTACACCGACAGCGGCATACTCTTCGCCAATTTCAGATGGGAAGCGTATTACAGAATTATCTGAGGAAAGCTCAGATAACACCGGGTACTGCCAATGATCCAACAACGGGATGTCGGAAAGCTGCTGTACCAACTTCCAAGCTGCTTTGTCTAAATCAGCTGTAACATCATCCAGCATTACCCAACCGGTTTTCACATCACGATCGGGATGTATCAAACACTCCGTATGCAAAAACATATGCGTCACCGAACCGTAATTATGGGTCGGGTACTTTGTTATGTGTTTACTCAGATTGATAAAACACTCTGCAGTTGTCAGACGCGGACAGGACAGGGAATCGTCAGGCCGTCTGAAACCCAGTCTGTCGTATCCGTAACCCTGCGAAGATTGCAGCTGCGCCTGAAAGGACAACATGTCCGCATCTCGGCCGTGTAGTGAAGCGAACATCAACTGTCGGTCCCAAATGAAGAAGGCATCAGCCATAAGGTTGTTTCTGGAAGTGAGATAAAGCATTCTGACCTCCTAGATATACCAAGTTTTTTCACGAGGATCATAGGAATAGCCAGCCTCACGTACAATCGAGACGACATTTCTTAAATCCTCACGATCAGCAAGAATGTACTCACCGAACCTGATATGTGACCATCTGTCTTCAATCATCTGCTCGACCTGTTCGACAGATTCGGCAAATTCTGGCAATTCAATGCCGTTTTCAGAAACAGGATCAAAAGTAGAAGCATGATTAGATTGTTCATCTGAAAAGCCGCATTCTTGGGCAAAATCTGCAAGATGTTGCCAGTCAAGAGCTGCATCTAAGTAAGAGGTGGCACCACCACCCCACTCATAAGCCTTAACTTTGAGCTGTTCAATAATGAAGTTTCCCTGGTATTCACCAGGCTCGAACTGTTTTAAAACCGGATTTTTGACATCGAAAGTGCCGATAGAGGTGGCCAATTTGGCCGTTTTGAAAGGGCCTCGACGACCCTGTATGATTTGCACCGTTAAGGTGCCTGGGATATTAATAGACATGGTATATCTCCAAAAAAGGGATATACCGCCCTGATGGGGTATATCCCCATAGGGTTGAATAGAAAAATTTGAAAGTTTGATCAGGCTGCCAGAGAACGACGGATGGTTTCAGGGTTCAGCCGAAAGCCCAAACGTGTCAGCAGGCGTTTGTCGGCCTGATGCAGTTGACTGGCTTTCTTCCACAGGGCTTCGATTTCGAAGCCGCAGCGGAGTTTGTAGCCGCGCAGGCAGTATTGCTGTGCTAGCTCTTTTTCAGACGGCCTGAACAGGTGTCCGTAGTCGTCTATCAAAAGCAGTCTGCTTGATGCAACATATACCGCTGTGCGGCGCGTGCCGGTGGGCAGATGAGTCAGAACCATACCTTTGCGGATTTCCGCAGATTTGATGGGGAGATCGCCGGTATTTCGGCGGGAAAAGAAATGAAACATGGTGCACTCCAAAAAAAGGGACACCAAACCCGCCGGGGAAGGTGCCCCGATGGGTTGAAAGAAAAGGCCGTACCTGATGAACCAGGTTTGCACTGTTTAACGGCAATGCAGAGAAAGAAGGCAGTCTTTCAGCTGTGAAATAGGTTTACCAAAAGCTCCGACCTTTGGTAAACCCGCTCGCAGCGGGCAATAGCCGCATCTTTGAACACACGGCGCTTAACGGAATACCACCCTGCTCTGCAACAGGGGCAAGGGATGCGGTATACGGAACAGCATCCAGTGTTGCGCAAAAGCAAAGCTGTCATGTACTCCGTTTATAGATGCAGTAAACCGGTTTCCGTGGGAGAAACGAGATTACTGTTTTCCTCAGGATTGACATCTCCGTTGGAAAAATAGTTAGAAAAAAAACCGTGGCCATACGAATATGGCAGATGCTGTTTAACGGCGACATCAAGACTGATATAGCTAGTCAGGCTGTGGGAAACTTGCTTATCGGAACCTACTGTATCAGATGGCTCTGATAAGCCTGCTGATACAGGCTTACCTTTCCTTTGCTATGCAAAATAAAAAAAGACCTAAATAAGGTCGGGCAGCCGTAATAAAACGGCTGCAGCAATAAATAGAATCCAATTTGTTAAGGAACGATTTGCTTACTTGCGGATACCGTCTCGTGAGAGGCCGGTATCGACAAAAAAACAAGATAAAAAGCGCGTCCGATTAAAGGCCGGTCGTACCTGTATATTATTTTGTGCAGAGAATTCATAGATGGGTGCAGATTAGCAGTTGTCCGAATGGAACTTATTTAATTTAAATTTCATTTGGACAACTGCCAGAAAGATATAAAAATTTTATTTTTTATTTTAGAAGTGTTACACAACCCTCGCCTATAAAGGCGGTACGAATTAGGGTGTTCGTACATAATTACCGCTTATCTTGAATTGTAACCGATAGAATTATCTTTTATCAAGAGACAGTAGGCTTTCCGGAGAAATCTCTCATAAAATTTCTATGGAAAACCTACGCTGAAGCGCAGGTTTTTAAATTTCGGGTTACTTATTTCACAGAATGCTTTTCACGTTCTTCCTTTTCTTTCATCGCTCGTTTACCCTCAATGAAGATAAAGGCAACCATTGACACAGTCACAACGCCGACGAGAGCAGTAAAAACTACGGTAAATACATTCATTTTTTATATCCTTTCATGATGAAAGTTGTCAACCAAATTGTAGCACAGAATCCTAAACTGGCAATGCAGGCCAACATGCTTGGCCATTCAGCCTTTAAAGGAAATACAGCAAATTGTGCAACTGCCGCACCTCCCAGAAGCTCCAGCCTAGAAGTGATGAAATCAATCTGTTTTTCTGTCAGTTCATATTTATCCAGAATAGAATAGATATAAACTCGATACAATTTGTAAAAACCAGCAACCCGATCTGTTGCGCGTTTGAATAATCTTCTCATGTTTATCCTTTGTAAAATGAATTAAAAAGCCGGGATAAACACAAGTCCCTACGGGATAGTGTTTATCCCGGCGGGAAAATAGCAAAGCGAAAGTCCTAGGACTTTCGCTTCAAAGACAGCAATTACTGTCGGTTATTCGCGGTGTGAACCATAATTTCCCTGATTAGACTGTTCTGGAACAGTATTATCAGCAGCGGAATCTGCCTCTTGATTGGCATTAGGTTCGTCACGATAAAACATTTCGCCCCGTACTTTCAGATATTTGATTCTGATCAGACGGCCGTCAATGGTCGGTGTCAGGATTTTTTCTCCTGTTTCCCGATCCTCAGCTTCATACGTTTTTGCGTAAATATCGCCGATACGGAAACCGATAGTAACGGTTGGACGTTTTTTGTAGTCATTGGACAGCAAATCAGGGTAGGCTTTCAATAAATCTTCAAAAACCTTCTGTGCTTGTCCGCCAACAACGCGAACATCAAAGCGGGTTTTGTCTTCTTCGTCACCACGAAGTGCCTGAATGGTGCAGGCAATATATTTACTTTTCTTGCTTTCAACCCAGCGTGGGCGATTTAGATAGCCAACACCGTCGCATGTCAGGTTGAAGTAAGTTTTTTCAGTTTTGCTAGTTTGCATGATATATCTCCATAAATAAATTAAGGGGATACACCATGCCCTTTGGGGATGAGTATCCCCAAGAGGGTTAAATAAAAAGCCATGCCCAAGTAAATGGGTGTATGCGTGAATGGCAACATACCGTACTTTTGTTTAGTGTAAAGTACAAAACACATAAAACAGTTTTATATTGGATGATTTGAAATTCATTGTCAAGACAATCAGTTAATTTTTACTCTGATTAGTAACTTCTTAAAAATATATCTTTTAGTAACTCCCAGCGGGGCTTTTTCAATCGTTTTTCATGATGAGCACTAATTGTTTTGGCCTTTTCAAAGATTTTTGCCAATTCAACAATAGTTTGGGGAGTGCCGGTACTGTTTGTTTCTTCAAATGCCTGCTCCAACAACAGGAAAAACAACATATCACTCGATAATCCCGTCCAAAGAGATTTTGAGGATTCATAAAACCCGCCCACACCGATCATCCAAGGCATTTCATATACCTCGCTGTTTTCCTTGTCTATAACACCATAACCGTATGCCTGAAAAATATCCCGCCATCCGACCGTTTGGACACCGTAATCTCCCATAATACGTTTTGTCAAACTAGGAAACATAACCTTTTGTATGAGTTTGCCATCCAATACAGCCCAATATTGTGCTTCATGTGCGGTTTGCCGACAAACCAATTTAATCCGTTCCGGTTCCGGGTAACCGTATTCACTGATATTAGCCACGAGTTTTGACTGTTGGTGCTTGCGCATAAACGCAACCCTATTTTTCCCTTCATGAGCAGCAATAAATCCCAGCGGTTTAAAGTACATGTAGCAGCTTAAATTGTCACTACTGAAACATGATGAATACTTATGGATACGCTCTTTGACTTCATCTTCACGAATATCTTCCGGATAACCGTGAATGCTGGCACCTATAACCCGAAAAGGAGAGACATAAGCCGGATAATTTGTCGTTTCTTTAGAAGCAAGCAAAAGAAACGGGATAATACGGGATAAAAATTCAAATGGGAACATTGGACAGGTCAAATTGGTATTTAGAACATCTCCGACAAAATCCTTTCCCCAATCAGAACGATAGTATCGGTCCAAATCAACTTTCAGGCTACTTAACCACTCAACTGCCGAAACCATGTTGGCAGGAATATACTCCCGTTGTGTCAAATCGGTTATAAGTTCCATATCCGGTTATCCTCTCCATTCCCTTAGACGGCCTGTATCAACGTGGGTAAAGGTATTGTAATGCCCTACTCCGCCACCATTGAAATGTTTAGCCATCTCGGCAACCTGCCAATTCTCAATACCGCGTACGGTAATATCGACAGCTTTACCATGAATATGCATGGAATTTAAAGCTGCACCCTCTATATGTGCATTTCTGCGTGCTGTCCGATAGGCACTATTGATGGTAATCAGTGGATTGGTTTTCCCTGCCATTCTTGCCCATTCCTGTATCGCATACAGTAAATTAAGCAGTTGTACATCAATCTGTGTGACGGCATTGCCGTCCTTAACATCTCTCAGGTGCCAGCAGGCTTTTCGATATCCCTCTTTAAGATAACCGTTTTCTTTAGAAAAATGCTGTATTACGCCTTGTTCTCCAGTATCAGAACGTCTGAAATAAATTAAACGGTCACGCTGCCAAAAACCATTATCAGCCGACAAAGCAAAAGCTTCATCAGAGAAAAGAAGCCCTGCAACCCCGGTTGTATAAACTGCCGTGGCTGATTGCAGAGCTTTGGCAAGAAAATCCCTTCTCGTCATCTTAAGCTCCAAAATATTAAGGGCGAGGTGCAATCATTCTTGTATTACGGAAACACTGTTTGTCTTTACTGCAGTTCAACGACGTAAAGACGTAAGGCTCAGAAGCATTTTTAGGATAATCAGGGTTTTTACGGATATAGCCTAAATCCAACAGGGTTCGATATGTAATTTTCATATCAGCATAGACTTGTTCATCCAAAGGGTTGCCTGTTTTCTTCTTACCGGTTTTCGAACCGGATCCTGCCACAGTGTCCAGAGCCGCATTGGTTCCCTGAATACCTGCATTGATTTTTTGAGCAGCACGCTCAACCGGATTATCAGCCCAGTTGATACTGCCGTCAGGATTAGTAGAACAAGCAGTCAATACACCTGCAGTTACGGCTAAAATAAAGATTTTTTTCATATTCATGTATTAATCCTTTGAATTGTCTAATTTACTCTGAACAAAATTTATCCAATTACGCTGGATAAAATATACAAAAGATGCTCATTGAAGCCATTCAAAATGCTTACATTCCGGATACTTGGAACATCCCAAATATTTTTTCTCCGGAGCTTTCTTCAACGCTTTTTCCTGTAACGTTCCACCGCAATCAGGGCAAGTATCTCCGGCTTTGTGTTTTGCTGAATTTTTCGGCTGGTCGGAAGCTGCCGGTCTTGTTGGCCGCGGCCGTTTAGCCGCATCGGCTTTCGCCTGATCTACCAGCTGCTGAATCAGATCTTCCTGATAGGCCATAAAATCGGCCATAGTCAATTTGCCCGCCTCAATCCCTGCAAGCGCCAATTCCCACTTGGCCGTGGTAACGGGGTCGGCCACCATGGCCGGTATTTGGGCAATCAGTTTGCGGCCCTTTTCGGTAGAAACGATCTTGCCTTTCTGCTTCTCAATATAACTCATCTCAAACAGTCGGTCGATGATATTGGCGCGGGTCGCTTCCGTTCCCAGCCCTTCGGTGCTGCGGAGGATTTTTTTAATCTGCTCGTCATCCACGGTTTTAAGGAAGTCGGACAGGGTTTGCATTTCGTCCAATAGCGTCGCCTCGGTAAAGCGCGGCGGCGGCGCGGTTTTCTTGGTTTCCGGGTTACTGCCGGTTACAGTCAGTTGTTGGCCGTCTGAAACGGCCGGTAATACGGTGTTGTCGTTATCATCGCCGCCGTCTTCATCTGTTTTGCCCAACCATGTTTTCCAGCCCTGAACTTTAGGGGTTTGACCGGTGGCTTTAAATTGCTGGCCGCAGCTTTCCACCAAGATAACGGTCGCGTCGTATTCGTAGTCGGGATAAAACTGGGCAATGTAACGGTTGCGTATCATCAGATAGATTTCGCGCTCGTTTTTGTCCAGTTGGGCTAAATTGAAATTGCTGACTTTAGTCGGAATAATGGCATGGTGCGAATGTTTGTTGACCTGGCTGTCGTTCCATACCCGCGACGGACGCTTGGGATCGGCTTTGGCCAATACCTGGGCAAGATTGCCGTCAATGGCAGCCATAGCAGCAAACACATCGGCCACTTCGCTTTGTTGCGACTGGGGCAGGTAACGGCAAGGGGTACGCGGATAAGAGGTAATTTTGTGTTTTTCGTACAATTCCTGAGCGATTTTCAGTACCTTCGAAGCTGAAATACCCAGTCTCTTGCCGGCTTCTTTTTGTAAGGCAGACAGACTGTACGGCAACGGTGCCGGTGTTTTTTTGCGTTCGGTTTTGGCGGAAACGACACAACCTGTCGCATCGGCCAATTGTTTGGCCAAGTTGGCAACAAACGCTTTGTCGGTACACAGGCCGTCTGAATTTCTAAGTGTTTCAGGAATCTGCCATTGCGCCGTAAACCGTTCTTTTGAGGCCGTCTGAAAAACGGCACTCAAAATGTAATACGGATAAGGTTGGAAGTTTTCGATGATGTGGTCGCGGCGCACCACTAAATTCAGCGTCGGGGTTTGAATGCGGCCGATGGACAGCGTATGTTCTTTGCCGAATCCCTCCGAATAGGCCACGGTATAGGCACGGCTCAGATTCATCCCGACCAACCAGTCGGCGCGGGAGCGCGCCAAACCTGCCTGATACAGGGTTTCTTTCTGTTTGCCGGACATAATGGAAGCCAAGGCCTTTTTAACTGACGCAGTATCCAAACCGCTGGTCCAGAAGCGGGAAACTTTTTTGCGGTAGCCGCACAGATCCAAAATCTCCCGCGCAATCACCTCTCCCTCACGATCGGCATCGGTGGCGATGACGACTTCGTCGGCTCTGGCCAACAGCCCTTTGATGACTTTGAACTGCTTGGCCGCTTTGGGTTGGACTTCCATTTTCCAGTTATCAGGTAAGACAGGCAGAGCGGAAATGTTGCCGAAGTCGGCAAACTCTTCACCGTAAGCAGCAGGCATGGCCTGTGTCAGAATATGTCCGAATGCCCAAGTGACGGTGGTATCGCCTTTTTGGAAATAGCCGTCGAAGCGGCCGTCCAAAACGCCTAGCACTTTACCGATGTCCTTTGCCTGACTGGGTTTCTCACAGAGATAGAGTTTCATCACGCCCTCCTGCCTACCGTTTCCGTATTAAAGCGGAATGGTTGCTGAAAAGAACGGCATAATTGCGGGGGGAAGGATAATAAGACCAAAAAGAATCCCCACGACAGTCAAAAGGCCTTTCCAACCGCCCAAAAGCATACCTAAAACAGCAGAAATAATTGCTATCAGCATGATAATGCCACCCATACTGCCCTGCATAAGACCTAAAATCCAGTCAACACCGTCGGAGAAGGATTGGTCGCCAGAGGCATGAGCCGGTGCTGCCAGGGCAGTCAAAGCAATCATTGCCACGACAGCTTGATTGCTATTTACCCATTTCTGCTGCAATTTATTACCGATTTTTGTTTTTGCCATTTTATATTTCCTTATTTGTTAAGAAAGTTAAGTCACATTACTGCAACGGAGGGATGACTCCTGCGGGCAGGGAGTCGGGAATAGTCTGATTTTCTTGCGGTTTGCTTTCTTGATGGCTTGTTGCCGCCGATTTTTTCCCGGCTTCTTCCGCTGCAACCTCTGCCGATTCTTCCACCTCTGTTTCAGCCGGCTGGACAACCAAAGGGGTAATGCGACGAGAGCTTTGAAGCCCCTGCTCCGTTGAATAGCCCACATCCCATTTTCTCGGTGTGACTTCCGAAAAAACACGGCTCGGATAAACCAAGTTGCCGCTTTCGTCCTCATAGGCATTGACCCATACCCTCATTACACGGGCAGGCTCCAATAAAGGCTTAGGCTCGCCGATAACGGCAACATTTGGTATGGTTTCAGGCAAAAAAGGAACAATCTTATTCGATGCTGATTTGCCTTTTTTACGATCATTCGTACCGATTTGGATGACTTCGTCCGGATCATATTCCTGCGCCGCATAATGTGCTGCGCGAACTGTCACACAAGGCATGCCTTTTACAGATTGAGGACAGGACAATTTGCCGCTGTCACCGACATTGAAAGTCGAAGAGCATGCGGAAAGCAGTAACATCTGCAATACTGTTGCACTTAAAATAAACGGTTTCATTTTCGGCCTTTCTTATCATGCACGATGTGTAAGAACACACCCTTAGTCAAAATAACCTCTCCCGTACGCAACGGTTCAACTTCCACTACAGGAATGGCCTGTGTTCCATAACTGCTATAAATATCGGCAATACGGTCAAAAGTTTTACTGGCCGCTTTCCCTGCTGCCTGCCCGCTGATACCGCCCAGGTTGATTTGAGTGCTGGTAGAAGTGCCGCTTGAACTGCCGGTATTAATGCTTACGCCGTTGGCAATACCTGTAGCGGTATTGGCGAGAGTTTCCATTGCTCCGACCTTGAGCAGTTGTGAAATAACCTTACCGGTTTTGGAAACCAAACGGCCTTGAAAACCGGGTTTGCCGTCTTCTCCATATACAGTACCGCTGATTTCCGCTTCAACCGCTTTACCGTCACTGCGGATACACGATAAGGTTTTGGTACGCATCATGGCTCGGGAATCCATGTACTGTCCGAATGTAGAAGCCAAGACAAAGCAATCGGAAAGATCAGAACGGAATCCGTTTGGCAAAATGGCCGTTCCTTTAACCTGCATCAACACAGGTAGAGGATCTTTGCTATCAGAATTGGTATTCGTAGGCGCATTCACACCGGTAAGCAGAGCAATAGATAATGTGGAGCCGGGAGGAAGGTATGTTTTACTTTCATCTTCGGCATCCGAAACAGCCTTACTTTTAGTGGAAGATGTTTCTTTTGCCGTCTTCTTTTCAGGGGCAGTGCTTTGGAACAGGCTCTGTCGCTCTTCTCCTGTCTCCGAAACCGCTTCACCCGTAACATCACCCGGAAGCTGTGCCGGCGGTGTTCCCGAAGCCCCTTCCGCCAAAGGTGCTTCTTTATTCACGACCTTATCCGGAACAGCTTCTTTTGCTGCCCGCATCTCTGCCTCTGCACGTAATGCTTCGGCAATTTTACGGTTTACATCATCTTCACTTAAGCCGCTTTTTTGCGACTCCGGCTGTTGTCCGGCCCGCTCCCGCTTATCTGCTTCCATCTGTTGGCGCAATGCCTGAATCTCCGCTGCCATGCGTTCTTCGTTAAGATTGCGGGTAAGCGGTGTCAGAACTTGGGTTTCTGTTACTTTTTCGGGCTTTTTCAAAATGCCGTTATTGTAGTCACGGATGCCGGCAGTAATCAGAATGAGTAAACCCACACCGCCTACCCCACCCAGTACGGCTATCTGTTTTTGCTTACCGGTCATTGATGACCATTTGTTTTTCAGCCCCATCATTTCGCTCCCTGCTTAGAAACCATGATCAGCACATCGGTTGTCTCGCCAGGATAAACACTGACTTTAGGATAAAAAGCGACGGCCATTACTCTCTTATTGGCACCGAACATTTCTTCTGCCAATACTTGCGGTGTCTGTGTCGTATTTTTCAACCGGTAGCGATAGACATCAAATTGGCTACTGCTGTAACGCTGTATAGGGGTTGAGCTCATACCGTTGGCCATACGGATGGTTTCACGCAGCGGCCGAACGGTATATCCACTCGGCAATTTGCCTTTCACGATTTCCTGTAATACCTCAGACAGGTTTTGTGCCAAGCCACCCTGTTTCGCGATTTTTCCCCCGCTTTTCTCCGCCGGAGACAAACCGCCTGTCGCCACGCTGATCGTCTGTGAACTCAATTTGGCTTGAGGAACCAAGGTCAGCGAAATAGGCAAAGTAGGATTGCTTTCATCATAAATCATGACCATAAACCGACGGCTGGACATGGGTTTTATCATGAAATTCGGGCCAAATTGCTTGGATTCGTACACCGTTTTTTCACCTACCATCACAGGGTTGGCAAATGGTGTTAAAACCAGTGATGGATAATTCAATGCAACTGGGACGGTATGATTCTCACCGTAAAGCGAGGTAATATTGTGAACACCACTTACCAAACCCTCCTGAATATTGTCCTGATAGCCTCCGCTGACGGGAGCTTTGACCTGTACAACACGACGCTGTGCAAAGTTGCTTTTTCTAGGCAGCTTTACAGCCGGTTCGGAACTTGACTTAGCGTTTTGAGTTGTACGTTTCTTGGGCTGTTTGGCTACTACTTCCGGCCAGACTTCCTCAACAGGTCTGTAAACCTCCTTCTCTACAGGAGACGGCTCACTGGCTTGTTGAGATGATGCGCAGCCTGCTAAAGCGGCAATAATGGCCAAACTGATTAAATATTGATTTTTCATTCTGTTTTTCACGGTAACACATCCTCTTTGCCGGCCGGAGGTTCTACTCCATCAATCAACTGAGGGGCAGCCTGTAATCCTGCAGGTGATGCTGCAGGCTGTTCAGGCATAGGCGCATTCTGTTCTTCGATTACTTTGTTAGGCTGGTTCGGTTGCGAAGGAGCCGGCTGACTGATTGAATCACGTGTAATTTCACTTTCCCGCGCATCAGGTATAACCTGCTTCGTATTTTCCTGACGTTTTTCGGCAAGATCTTTGTGGGAACGTACCCATGCTTCAGTCATCGGTTCGCCGGTATAGGCCTTGAAATAACTTACTCTAGGCAAACCGTTTTTCATATACATCTTCAATTCGTAGGTAGCCTGAACCGAGCCGATATTTTGCACCGCTCCCTTGCTGTATGCCGATGAAGTCAGTTTGCCACTGACATAAAATTTCTTTGTCGAAGGCTCATAGATGATGTCATTAGTCGGCTGGAAATAACTCATCGCATTGATGCCGTTATATTTTGGATTGCTTTTGACAGCCAACAACTGGGGTTTGAGAGATACCCAGACTTCGGGATCAAAGAACTGCTCCATACTGTTGGAAACAAAATCTACAGATTCCGGCACAACAGATGAAATAGTAGAAACGATATACAAAGCCATCGGCTCAAAGTATTCGGTAGAGGCATGGTCAAAGGCGACTATTGCCTTTTTAGTGAGATGGGGCGGTTGGATAACCAAGCGTTCATGCATGGTTACGACTTTAAATGTCAGCAGAACGGCAATAGTTGTCGCACCAAGTGCAACAAATTTAAGGGTTCTGTTTTCTCCAACCAGGTTAGCCATCGATTTGCGTGCTGTTTTTAACTGCATGATATTTACTCCTCTACCCGTTGCAGCAAGCCGTTGATAAATACTTTGTTCAGAGGGAGTCCGGAAAGGTGGAACAGATGGATAAACGCCCCCGGCAAACTATTCCGTTTCAGACGGATATATAAAATGCTCATCAGGATGCCGCCAATCAAGCCAAATACATACATCATGGTATTGGTTGCTTGGATATTGATGATCGCCGCAATAGCTAATCCTAAAAAAATCGGCATTAAATCATCTGCTTCGAACATCAAAACCTGCTGCATGGTATCGAGATACTCTGGAAAATAAACTTCTTCTGTAGTCATGACTGATCTCCTTAATTAGTCGCATAAGCCTGCATCCGGAAGCCTGTATTTCCCGTATGCGCATTCTTTTTCAATACTGATACCCCGTCCTTCCAAATAAGCTGCAACGGCATTTACCCGCTTTTGTGAAAGCTTGAGATTATATGAACCCGAAGCTCGGGGATCCGCATACCCGGATAAAACCACCGTACCACTCGGCAATTTCGACAGTACGGCATGAAGACGTTGTCTTTCCTGTTTGCTGATAGTCGATGAATCAGTTGAAAAATAAACGGTATGAAGATGTTTAGTTCCAGATCCGCCCTCTTCAAACGATAATCGGATGCCGAAAGGGCTGATTTCCTGTCCCCGCCAGATATAGGTACCTTCTTCAATACCCATCAGGGCGACATCCGAATACCCCGCAGGCTGCCGTAAAACAACCAATTCCGTTCGCTCCATCGGAGCGGCGACCACACCTTGGTTTTGTAACTGCTCGGTTTCTTCCGGCGGCATCGACTGGCAGGCTCCCAGTAATATCGGAAAAATCATTAAAACTGTTTTGATTCTAAAATCAGGCATTTTTACCACCTTTCAAATTGGCCCATATTTCAAACAGCAATATCCAAACCGCGTTTGCTGTGATGATTCCCCCGAACAGTCTGATCCAAAAAACATAACTGTTATAAGCATGCAACTGTAATGCCCGGGCGGCATCAGACGGCCATCCTGCAACTGAAACGGCAGCAGGGGCAAAACAATCGGGGGTCGATAGAAAACTTGCTACCGTTATTAAAGCGGTTTTCAATATCTCCGAAATATGCCCCATCGAAAGAATGGCTGCCTGTGCAGGCATTGTGCAACGCAGCGGAGGCGTAGCCGTCAACGTATATCCTCCCCATATCAGAATTGCACTCCAGAAAATCAGCTTCCGATAAGGTTTAATTTTTTTCCATTGCATCAGATACCAATCCGTTTAACAGCTGGGTCAGAAGGTTATAGTCGCCATTAGTAAAGCCTGCATGAGTATTGTATTTCCCTGCCACCCCGAAGGTTGGGGTTACAGTTACATGGTAGCGACGCGCCAAATCCATTGCTCTGGCAATCCGGTTTTGGGTGTTTTTGCTGTTCAGTGACGCATTGATTTGCGCCTGATTGAATCCCATCCGTTTTAAAATGCCGACATAGGTTTCAGGAGTCACCTTCCTGTTGGTTGTTTCACCATAAGCAAGTCTCATATATTCGGCCGTTCTTTCAGGAGCTAAATCACGGACGATATAAAATGCAGTAGCTGCTGCACTTTGGCTCTTACTCCCGAAAAGCGGGACAAAAACCAAGCGGTAGGGATTCGGCAGCGTTCTACCCCACTGCTGAAACCCTGCCCACGAACTAGCGCAATATGGGCAGTCAAATGAAACAAACATATAAATTCTTTGTGCTTCATCTTTATAATTTCCCACTGTTTGATAGGGTTTAATGACTCCGGCCAAATCAGCCGTCGTCTTTGACGACTGTGCGGATAATTCCGGTTCTGCAAAAGCAGTTAGTGGAATCAATGAAAGAGCCAATAATACCGATGCCAGTTTTTTTTGCATTTTTCAATCGTCTTTCATGTCTGGTAAAGAGCTTTGCTGAGTAATCGACAAAGCATCGTAAAAATCCATTTTTGCAATCGCCGACATCTCTAAGGCAGCCTCAGTCAACGTACGATATGCAGGCTGCTTAAACAGGGCCTGACGAACATTCTCCATGTTTCTCTCTAAAATCGCTTTGCGCACATCTTCGTTATTGAAAGCCATTTCGAAGACAGGGATTCTGCCCTTATGCCCCTTACCCTCACACAAATCACAACCTTGCTCGTTCATAACATAATAAGTTTGTCCCTTAAACCGGGTAGGTAATGACTCCGACTGTTCGGCAGACAGCCGTAGTTCTTTTGCACAGTTGCTGCACAATTTACGTGCCAATCTTTGAGAAAAGAAGCACAGTAAGGCTTCTGCCAGCGCATAAGGCTCGGCGCTCAAATCCATAAGCCTCAGTAATGTCGCCGGCGCATCGTTAGCATGCACACTTGATAAGATTAAATGGCCGGTATTGGCAGCAGTAGTTGCAATTGAGGCTGTTTCTTCATCACGAATTTCTCCAACCATGATGACATCAGGATCCTGACGCAAAAAAGAACGCAATACTTGGGCAAATGTTCTATGAACACTGATACTGACCTGGTTAGCTCCCGGGATCCTGTTTTCAACCGGATCTTCAACCGTCATGATATTGACTTCTTCACGATTCAGATGGTTGATGCTTGCCGCCAACGTAGCACTCTTACCTGACCCGGTCGGGCCGCTGACGATAATCATTCCCTGCTTACTGTCCAAAGCGCGCATATAAGCATGCCGGACGTTATCGGACATTTCTATTTTTTCCAATGGAAGATCCGCTGCCTGATTACCCAGACGGCAAACAATGTTTTGCCCAAAAGTGGTGGGAACGAGGCTTACCCGGATATCAATCATTGACTCCCCATCTTTATCCAGCATCCAAAATGATGAATCAAAGCAGGAATCAATGTCGTGTATAGGCATTCGGCATTTGGCACGGATGTGATCGTTGATGACTAAGGCTGACTGGCGAGAAAAGAGCCATTCATTAGCGATTTCCATGTTTTCGTGACGGATACGTATTTGGCAGCCGTTTTCACGACTTGAAAAATGTACGTCCGAAGCCTTAAGAGATTTTGCGTAAGGGAATACCCAATTCAGAAAGCCGACAACTTCTTCGTCGCCGGAATTTTTTTTAAGAAATTTTCCGGAGTCGCCGATATCGAATTTTTTACCTTCTTCTTGAAGCAGCATTCGAAAAGCGACAGGAAATTCTGTGTGATTGACGTTTTGCATGGTCGGTCTCTACCTCATATTCTTAAAGAAGGACGCTGAAACAGACGCTATACGGTACGTCTGCATGGAACAGGTTTTCTCAACGTCCCTCTTTAAGAATACGGATTCTTTGAAAATTAAAGATGCCCCCATCTCTATTTCCAAAACACAGACCGGTTATAAATTGAATAGTCGTGCAGTTGCACTGACATGTGGATTTTGCTTCTGCGCAACCAATTTCGATACCAACAATAGAAAATCATTTTTTTTCGTATTGTTTCTTGACATATTTGATTTGTTATGATTAAGGGAAAGGGGCTTATCAAAAAGCCAAAAAGGGAATGCGCTTAAAAACCGCGCATTCCCTTTTTAAAAGGCTTAAAGGTAAAGGAAAAGACTTAATGGTAAAGGACTAAAAAGGCTTAAAGGCAAAGCAAAAGGTTAAAGGGAACGGCATACCTGACGGTATGCCTAAAAAGACTTGGGTTTCATATTTGAAAAAAAATGTCAAGAAACAATCAAAAAAAGTACCAGTACCGTTTTTTTCTTGCTGCAAATCGCGGCTTTAGATAAAACTTTACAGTATGACCAATTACAACCAAAGACGGATAAGCAGATGGACAAATCCCTGTTCAATCAACTCTGCCTCAGCTTAGAGCGTTTTGAGCGTATCAGTCCTCGCTGGACCGGCATACTGATGTTAATGCTGCACCGCTGCGAGGGCTTTATGGAATACTTTACCTTAGACGAGCAAACCACCGAAGCTTTTCTTATAAACAAAACAACCTCATTACTGGCACAGCTTCCGGCCACTGCCACCGACTGCGAAATTGCCGATTTATTGAGTCGGGAATTTGAAGGTTGTTATTTCATCGCACAAACGCCAAACGGGAACTGGAACAGCCTGACCGAATCTTTCCGTGATTTTTTTGCATATTATCCTGACGCAGATGTTTATATAGGCGATCAGCCCCATGCCCCCGCTGCACAATTCAAATTAAAAATGATGCGGCTGATTCAACCTGACTATACGGAGTATTGAATGGATTGGTTATCTTATACCGGATTAGCACTTTTAAGCGGATCCGGCATTGCCTACCTGTACTTCAACCGGCGGCCAGATACACAACCCGCTCTTGAGGAGGATAAGCACGTTTCCATGTCGGCAGCGAAAATCCATGGCGATAAATTTTTGATTTTATCTCCGGCAGAGCTGATTGAGGAGCTGGACTTACAGCCTTCAATCACCAATATTCGTAGCAACTTGGGTCTATCTAATGAAAATTGGCATTTAGACGGCCTGCCTTTGATTCATAATTTCATCAACTTTGTTCAAAGACTTCCTGCCTCAGAATCCCACCACCATGCAGGAGACGGTGGTTTGGTTAAACATACCTTAGATGTTGCCGCCCTATCTTTGCTTGCCTCATCATCCCGCAGTTGGCCGCCAAACGCAAAAACCGAAGACATCGCACGCCTGACGGCTGTGTGGCGGTACGGTATTTTGACAGCCGCCCTACTTCATGACATCGGTAAAACTCTAACCTCTTTTGAAGTCGAACTCTATGAGCAGCCGGATTCAAAAGCCTTTTCATTGTGGCTACCTGATACAGGAGATATGAATGAAAGTGGTAAGAATTTTTACCGCGTTACATTCCCTGACAATAAAACGCCCTATGAAGTCCATGCCTCATTAGGCTGGACATTCTTCCAAAGCATTGTACCGTCTAATGCTCGAAAATGGATGAACGAATCCGATCCGAATCTCATTAAAACCTTACGCAGCTATCTTTCAGGCAGTCAAAAAGACGGCCCGTTGGCAGATATTATTAAACAGGCGGATATGGCTTCTACAGCACGTGATTTACGACATGGTTCCAGACAGCGATTCTCTACAGCCAAGCGAACGCCACTTATCGAAACCATTATGACGGCTCTGCGCAATATGCTTGCCGAACGGGGGGCTCATTTCAGTATTGCAACTACGGCCGGCGGCAATATTTTTCGCAAAGACGATATGGTATTTATGATGGCGAAAAATGTTCCGGACTATATCCGTGAATACCTGAAAAAGAACAAGCATCCTGCAGCCCCCTCTTTCCCAACCGATAACCAACGGATTTTCGATACATTATTAGAGTATGGTGCAGTTATTGCGAACCCTTACGATGAACATAAGGCAGTGACTCATGTTTTAGTCAGTTTCGAACGTATGGACGGCATGCTCAAAAAACATATTTTTACTATGCTGCGTTTCAAACTGGAAACCCTATATCCAGACGGCCACTACCCTCACGAATTTAGTGGAACATTGGAAATAACTTCAGAGATAGGCCAAAACCAAATAGAGCCCTCGTCCGATAATGGGGGGCTGGAGAAAAACGTCCAAACAGAAAATCACTCAGTAGAAAATGAGCATACAGAATATTCCGAAAAGGCCATGGATTTCATGGCCGTAAATACGGTTGATACAGTGCTTCCCAAAGCTGAAGCAGTATCCATGCCTGAAAAAGATGTTGTTGCAATTGATGTGCCCCCTGCTCCCAAGAAGAAAGCTAAACAAAAAGGCATGTCGGGAATTGATGCTTTATTGAGTGTTCATAATCTGTATCTGTTGGATGATTCGGAAACTGAAGCAGAAAGACCCGATGAAGCGATTACTCAAGATGGATCGTCTATGGCCTCTCCTCAAGTAACTTCCAAAAAAATGGAAGAAAAAACGGAAATACAGCCTCCGCAGAAGAAATCCAATCCTGTTGCAGCACCCGTAAAAAATAAGCTGATGTCTGTGCTGGATGACCTTTTTGCAGATTTTGAAACGAGTGAATCCAAGTTGGTATCGGCCCAACCTGACAACCTGGCCAAGCCTGTTTATTTGGCGCAAGAAGATACTGCCGCAGCCGAATTTGAAGAAATCAAAACCGAAAGGCTCTCCCTTCCTGTTCAATCGCCCCGTCCGGTTACGCCCTATCAACAGGAAAATATATTGGATCAAGAACCGAAGCAAAAACAGGCTGCCTCGGAATTCTTTGCAGGCCAAAAGCAGGCATTAAAAGACGAAGGTAAACGCTTTTGGAACTGGTTGGCCAATGGCCTATCCGAAGGAACGATTACTGTTAATCAAAGCAGTTCCCCAATTCATTTTGTCGAACAAGGCATGTTGCTCGTTACACCTGTTATTTTCCGTGAATATGCGGGTGGTTTGTTTGACAAAAATAATCCTAGTTGTCCAGGCCTCTTGGCACAGAAAGGATTTACATCCTTGGGTTTGCACGAACGTACCAGGCGATCGGCAATCTACTCGGCTTTAGCAGTGAAAGCTCAACAAAAACTACTGTTCCATTGTTATTTGATTCCTGAAAGTAAAGTCCACTTGATTATTAAGGCAGATCGTAGGCCGCCTAACAACATTGATATCGTATTAGCGGACAGCCAAAATTTACTTCAACCCGGCGTAAATGGAGAACAAAAATGAGCCTGACCATTCGAGTACCGGAAAATGTGTATCGGTATCCTTATGAGTTTTTGAGTGCAGCAGCCTATTCTGCAGCCGCGTTTGCAGCCGCACAAATGCCCATGCCCGGATTCAGTCCCTATATAGCGATCCCTGCCATGACCCTTATGGCTTTGAAACGCAGCCAAGAAGGAAACCGTATACGCAGGTATCGGAAAAATGTAAAAAATCTGCCCTACTATGCCGCTACGCCGGATCAGATTCCGGTTTCAGACAAGGCATTGTTTCTAGGTAAGGGATTTCGATGGACGCAAAAACACACACAGCGTCTGATGATGATCCGACAACCTGAAAATGACCATCTGAGACTTCCCGGAAAAATCTACAAGGCAGCGCGTCTTCATGAGATCAGGACGGAAGGACAAACATGGTTCACCAAGCTGACTTCCTCTAATGCTTGGTGGAATCCTGTTGCGCCATTACCTCCTGTTGGCGGGGCCCCTGAAATTCATGGTGTGGAGCTGCATGAAGAAGATATTTTCATGTCACTGGGAGAACGTGTAGGCCATACAGGGGTTTGGGGGACAACCCGTGTAGGGAAAACACGTTTAGCGGAAGTCATGATTAATCAAGATATCTGTCGCGGCGACGTTACTATCATGTTCGACCCCAAAGGTGATGCAGATGTAATGTTGATGATGTATGCACGGGCAAAAAAAATGAATCGGCCGTTTTACCTGTTTCATCTGGGCTTTCCTGAGGTATCTTGCCGATATAATCCTGTAGGAGATTTTTCACGTATTACCGAAGTCGCAACCCGAATGTCGAACGGCCTACCGGGGGAAGGAAACTCTGCCGCCTTTAAAGCTTTTGTGTGGCGGTTTGTAAATGTCTTGGCCAAAATAATGGAGGCTTTGTCCATTAAACCAACCTATTTGAGCATTTACCAGTGTGCCGTTAATATGGACGATTTGGCAAAAGCATATTTTGAAAAGACTTTGGAACGGCAATATCCCGGATGGGAATCAGAATATGCAGCTTATGAGTTGGATAACGATCAGAAAAAAACTGTCGGCAAAACCGGGCGCGATATAGAAGCAGTTAAAACAGCCTTCTTCTTAAAATCAAAATCAGCCGGAGCCAATGACCCGCTGACCGATGCGGTTATCGGTATATTAGGTAATGAGCGAACCTATTTCGATAAACTCGTATCATCGCTTTATCCCCTTTTAGAGAAACTGACCAGTGGTAAAGTTGCTGAACTGATTAGCCCTGATTTTAGTGATTTGACCGATGAGCGGCCGCTAATGGATTGGCGAAAAGTTATGGCTTCTGAAGCGGTAGTATATGTTGGGCTAGACGCGCTGACAGACCCAGAAGTCGCTGCTGCAGTAGGAAATGCGATGTTCGCCGACCTCACTTCACTCTCTGGCCATATTTATAAGCACGGTCACGGTTACGGCCAATCAGGAAAAACCAATAAACGCAAAGTTGCAATTCATGCCGATGAGTTTAATGAATTAATTGGTGATGAATTCATCCCCCTACTCAACAAAGCCGGGGGCGCAGGCTATCAAGTGACGGTCTATACACAGACATGGTCCGATGTTGAAGCTAAAATCGGATCAGCAGCGAAAGCAGGGCAAATTGCGGGTAACCTGAACAATATGATTATGCTGCGAGTTCAGCACGAATCAACAGCCGAACTTTTAACCAGTAAATTACCTGATGTCAAAATCGTTTCTGGCACCTTAGTATCTTCTGCAGGAGATATAGGTGTACCCGGCGATATGGAAGATTTTACCAGTTCAAACGAAGACAGATTAGCAACAGAAACTGTGCCGATGCTACAGACATCTGATTTGATTAATTTACCCAAGGGACAAGCGTTTGCGCTTTTGGAAGGCGGTCAATTATATAAAATCCGTCTCCCCCTTCCGCTCCCCGATCCAAATCTTGATGTTCCTTCTGATTTGGTGGCAGTAGCAGAAAAAATGCGCGAGATCGTTCGTCTGAACCGAGTAGATGACGATGAAAATCATGCTTTCGTAGAAGGAGAATATTATGGCTAGACAGTCTTCTGATTTTCTAAGTAAGTCGACCAGCATTGGCATTATTACAACTCCCTTTAAGTGGATTTGCATTATCCTACTGATTGTAATCATACTGTTTATATCATCAATCAGCATCCAGTCCTATTTCGGACAGGAACATTTATTGGAAGCTGAACTGTTAAAAACCCAGCAGGTTTTTAGCAGTATCGAAAATGATGATGTGCCGTTTCATATAAAAATCACAAGATTCGCTTATGAGACTCTATATTTAGCCATATTTAACGTAACCGGCATAGAATCACTTTTAAGTGAAGCTCAATCTGACGCTATCAACTTTGGACTTGCCGGTATGCTTGATTCATTTAAGCCCGAATTGGCTATATTGAACGATACTTTGAAAATAATTTCTATCCGGATAGGTAATATTTCTGCTTTTTTTCCGCTACTTTTTATTTCAATATCAAGTGCATTTTTTGATGGCCTAATGAAAAGAAAAGTACGGCAACAAAATGCGGGACGAGAATCTGCTGCTATTTACCATAGAGCTAAATTTTGGAGAACCGGAATACTATGGACAACTATTTTTATATATTTAAGTATGCCCTTCTCTATCGATCCAATAATTTTGTTGATCCCAATTACCCTATTAAGCATAGCTATATTTTTACAGGCAAAATATTTGAAAAAATATCTATAAAACCTAAAGGGTATTGACTTGAATTACACAACAAAGCTATGATTTAGACCATACCTAAAAATGTAAACAACTACATGCTACGTGGGAAAGTAGTTAGGCCTATATTATTGATTTTAATGGTTTATTACATAATATAAATTATGCGAACTAGCGTTTCCGCCTGAAAAAGTGTTTTCGCTCTACCCATGGCGGCGGATAACGTCTAACTTTTT